>NZ_JAALEH010000074.1:0-28657 GCF_011058195.1 Rhodococcus sp. 14C212
GGGTCGCTGCAGTCACGCAGCCGGGCGAGCGGCCAGGAGTGCGTGACGGGCCACGAGTTGGCCCAGCGCGGGGGTTCGCGGTCGGTGAGCACGCGCCACCAGTCGGCGATGTCGGTCGCGACGTCGAGCGGGTGCGCACCGCGTCGGCTCAGGGTGGCCAGGTAGGTGCTCCAACCGGCGATCGCCGCGGCCCCGAGACGGAACGGGGCGGCGGCGATCGCGACGGTCTGCAGGGCGTTCATGGGGTTCATTGAACCGGCGCCCGGTGCGTGGTGCGTCTGTTCCGACGCGATCGCGTCGGAACAGACGCACAATCGATCACTTGAGGAGATCGCGTGCGGTGGTGGTCACCGTGGTGGTGAGCTCACGGGCGAAGGAGACCTGCGCCTTGGTGAGGTCCTCGACCCAGCTGATCGGGGTGGCGGAGGCGAGCTTCTCCTGCAGGTCGAGCAGGCTGGTGACGGCGCGCTCGTAGGTGTCGACGGTGAGGTTGCCGCTCTGCTTGGCGGCGTCGACGACCTTGTCGTTGAACTCGCTCAGGCGGGCCGCGCTCTCGTCGAGAGCCTTGGTGAACTCGGCGGTGGCCTGGTTCGCGGCGGTGGTGGCCGACTCGGCGATCTTCTGAGCGGCGGCGGTGGCGTCCGCGGTGGCCTTGGCAGCAGCCTCGTTGGCCTTGGCGGTGTCGGCGGTGGTCTTGGCGACAGCGGCGTCGACGGGGGTCTTGGCGGTGGTCATGGCGTACCTTCCGTTCGGGTGTGCAAGGGCGCCTCGGAGGACGCTGTTAGCAGGTTAGCAAAACGATTGCTAACGCGCAAGTTCTCAGCTGAAGACGTACGTGCCCGGCGCGTCCTCGAGCGGCGGGTGGGCGGCGCTGCCCATCGCCGGCGGCGGCACCAGCTCCCCGGCGCGCTTGTTCGACCAGGCCGTCCAGTCCTCCCACCACGAGTGCTCGTAGCGGGTGGCCGCGTCGTCCCACACCTGCGGATCCGCGGGCAGCGGCGAGCCGGTCTCGGCGTCCGGCGCCCCGACGGCCTTGAACCACACCTTCTTGCCGGGGGGATTCACCGCGCCCGCGACGTGCCCGCCGTTGGTGAGCACGTAGCGCACGTCGCCGCCCAGCAGGTTCACCGCCTGGTACGACGACGTCCAGGGCACGATGTGGTCGTTGATCGCGCCGACGACGTAGGTGTCGCACGTGATGTCGTGCAGGTTCAGGGGCTGTCCGTCGAGCACGTAGAGGCCCTCGGCCAGCTCGTTGCGGCCGTACAGCGACCGGAGGTAGTGCGAGTGCATCTCCGCGGGCATGCTCGTGCTGTCCTCGTTCCACGCGAGGATGTCGAACGCCGCAGGCTTCTCGCCCTTCATCCACCGCGAGACCCAGTAGTTGAAGACGAGGTCCTTCGCGCGGATCATGTCGAAGCTGCCGGCCATCTCCTTGCCGGACAGGAAGCCCTGCTGCCGCATCCGGAACTCGACGAGGTCCAGCGTGGCCGGATCGGTCAGCAACCCGAGTTCCCCGACCTGGCTGTAGTCGAGCAGGGTGTTGAGCATGGTGAAGGCGGTCACGCGCTTGTCGCCGACGGCGAATGCGCGCGCGGCCGCCATCGCGGCCATCGCGCCGCCGAGGCAGATGGACAGCACCTCGATCTTCGGTGACCCGGTGATCTCCTCGACCACGTCCAGCGCGGCGGCAATGCCGTTGACGTAGTAGTCGTCCATGGTGATCTGCCGCATCGACTCGTCCGGGTTCCGGTACGAGATCATGAACACGGTGCGGCCGTGCTGGACCGCCCACTCGGCGAGGCTGCGCCCGGGTGCGAGATCGAGGATGTAGTACTTGTTGATCCACGGCGGCGCGGCCACGATCGGCACCGCGTGCACCTGCTCGGTCTGCGGCGTGTACTGGATCAGCTCGATCAGGTCGTTGCGATAGACCACCTTGCCGGGGGTGGCTGCGAGGTTCTCGCCGACGGTGAACGCGTCCGAGTCCACCTTCAGCGGCAGGCCGCCGCGGTTGAGCACGTCGTGCACGGCGTAGCGCGCGCCGCGCAGCAGGCTGGCCCCGCCCGTCTCGAATGCGCGGGTGAGCACGCCCGGATTCCACAGGAAGTTCGACGGGGCCAGCACGTCGAGCATCAGGTTCGCGAACTGACGGGCCTTGCCGTCCTCCAGTGGATCGCCGGCGCCGGCGTCGGTGAGTTCCTCCACGTAGGCACGCGTGGCGAGATAACCCTGCAGGAGCGAGAAGTATGCGGGGTTCTCCCGCCAGGCGGTGTCGGAGAAGCGGCGGTCGCGCGGGTCGAGCGGCATCGGCGGCTCGGGATCGTCGGCGTTGAACACGCGAGTGGCCGCGGCGGGGATCTTCACCAGCCGGCCCGCGTATTCCGTCGTGGCGGCGGTGACGGCCTGGGGGTTGCGGACGGCGCGTCCGGCCACCGACTTCACCGCGGGACCCCAGCCGATCGGGTCCAGGGTCGACTTCAACTTCTTGTGCACGTGGTCGAGCAAGGGATCTCCAGACGAGGAAGAGGGGTGTGCCCCGAGGGTGACACCGCGTGCCGGGTCGCGCATCTTACTGCGAAGTACATGCGAGCTGCACGTGCAGTGGGCAGGCCGGGACGCAGCGCCTCACCAGCCGAAACATGAGGGTGGCTCACATTGTGCCGTCCGATGTGATCTTGCTCACTCCGTGCCCTCGTCGGAGCGCGCACCCCGGCGCCGCTTGCCCACCGTCACCTCACGGAACGCCTCGTACATCTCCACCAGCGACCGCCGCTGCGCGTTCGTCAGATCCGGGTCCTCCCGGATCGCGTGCACCACCGCGGACTCTCCCGGATCCGGCCGGCCCGCCTCGGCCGTCAACACATCCGCCGACAGATGCAGCTGCTCGGCGATGGCCTGCAGCACGCGTTCGCTCGGCGCCCGCAGGTTCCGTTCGATCTGCGACAGATACGGGTTCGAGATCCCCACCATCGCGGCGAGCTGCCGCATGGGCAACTCGGCGAGCTCACGTTGCCGGCGGATCAGCTCCCCCAACGTCGGGGGGCGCGACACATCGTCCTCCATGTGGTCAGCATAGGTCCGGCCGCCGGCCGCTCCGAGGCGCGCGGACGGCGCGTTCGGGGACTGCCGTCGAGGGTGATCGCCGCCATCACGGATAATGGAACGGACCCCCGTTCGCGAGAGAGGACACCTCATGCTTGCCCGCACCGACCTGCGTGGTCGAACCCCCACCACTGCGGAGCTGAGGGGCGCGCTGCCCCGCGGCGGAGTGGATGTGGACGCGGTGCTCCATCAGGTGCGGCCCGTGGTCGAGGACGTACGCGACCGAGGCGCCGCCGCGGCCCTCGACTACAGCGAGAAGTTCGACCGGGTGCGTCCCGACCGCGTGCGGGTGCCGAAGGCCGAACTCGACCGGGCCCTCGACGAACTCGATCCCGCCGTGCGTTCGGCGCTGGTCGTCGCGATCGAACGCACCCGGACGGTGCACCAGGACCAGCGCCGTACCGACACCGTCACCGAGGTCGTGCCCGGCGGCACCGTCACCGAACGCTGGGTGCCGGTCGAGCGGGTGGGGCTGTACGTGCCCGGCGGCAACGCCGTCTACCCGTCGTCGGTCGTGATGAACGTGGTGCCTGCCCAGGCCGCCGGGGTCGAGTCGCTCGTCGTCGCGTCCCCGCCGCAGGCGGACTTCGGGGGCCTGCCGCACCCGACCATCCTCGCCGCAGCCGCCCTGCTCGGGGTCGACGAGGTGTGGGCCGTCGGCGGTGCCCAGGCCGTGGCGCTGCTCAGCTACGGCGGCACCGACACCGACACCGAGGGTTCCGAACTGGCGCCCGTGGACATGATCACCGGCCCGGGCAACATCTACGTCACCGCCGCCAAGCGCCTGTGCCGCGCCGTCGTCGGCATCGACGCCGAGGCCGGCCCCACCGAGATCGCGATCCTGGCCGACCACACCGCCGACCCCGTCCACGTCGCGGCCGACATGATCAGCCAGGCCGAGCACGACGTCATGGCCGCGTCGGTCCTCGTCACCACCAGCGCCGAGCTCGCCGACGGCGTCGACGCCGCCGTCGCCGCCCAGCTCGAGCACACCGAGCACCGCGAACGCGTACGGACCGCGCTGTCCGGCAGCCAGTCCGGGATCGTCCTCGTCGACGACCTCGACCAGGGCCTGAAAGTCGTCGACGCCTACGCCGCCGAGCACCTCGAGATCCAGACCGAGAACGCCTCCGCGGTCGCCGCGCGGGTGCGGGCCGCGGGCGCGATCTTCGTCGGCCCCTGGGCGCCGGTCAGCCTCGGCGACTACTGCGCCGGCTCGAACCATGTGCTGCCCACCGCCGGCTGCGCCCGGCACCAGTCCGGACTGAGCGTGCAGACCTTCCTGCGCGGCATTCACGTCGTCGAGTACAGCCGGGAGGCGCTCGAGGACGTCGCGGGGCACGTGATCACCCTCGCCACAGCCGAGGACCTGCCCGCGCACGGCGAGGCCGTGCGGCTGCGCTTCGAGGACCTGCAATGAGCGCCCCGGGATCCGGCATCACCGTCGACGACCTGCCGCTGCGGGAGAACCTGCGCGGCAAGTCCGCCTACGGTGCGCCGCAGCTGACGGTGCCGGTGCAGCTCAACACCAACGAGAACCCGCACCCGCCGACGCGCGCCCTGATCGACGACGTCGCCGAGTCGGTGCGCGAGGCCGCCACGCAGCTGCATCGCTACCCCGACCGTGACGCCGTCGCGCTGCGCACCGACCTCGCCGCCTACCTGACACGGCAGACCGGGGTGGGCGTGAGCGTCGCGAACGTCTGGGCCGCCAACGGGTCCAACGAGATCCTGCAGCAGATCCTGCAGGCCTTCGGCGGGCCGGGCCGATCCGCGATGGGATTCGTGCCGTCCTACTCGATGCACCCGATCATCGCCGACGGCACCCAGACCGAGTGGCTGCCGACCTACCGGGGCGAGGACTTCACCCTCGACCTCGACTCGTCGGTGGCCGCAATTCGCCTGCAGCAGCCCGACGTGGTGTTCGTCACCAGCCCCAACAACCCCACCGGGCACAGCATCCCGCTCGACGAGCTGCGCGCGATCTGCGCAGCCGCACCCGGCATCGTGATCGTCGACGAGGCCTACGCCGAGTTCTCCGCCGCCCCCAGCGCCCTGACGCTGATCGACGAGTTCCCGGCCAAGGTGATCGTCTCGCGCACCATGAGCAAGGCGTTCGCGTTCGCCGGCGGCCGGCTCGGCTACCTCGCCGCCGCGCCCGCGTTCGTCGAGGCACTGCTGCTCGTGCGGCTGCCCTACCACCTGTCGGTGATCACCCAGGCCGCCGCCCGGGCCGCGCTGCGGCACGCCGACGAGACTCTCGGCTCGGTCGCCCGGCTGTGCGCCGAACGCGACCGCATCACGACCGAGCTGACCCGATTCGGCTACCACGTGGTGCCCTCGGACGCGAACTTCATCCTGTTCGGGCGCTTCGCCGACGCCGCCGCCACCTGGCGGCGCTACCTCGACGAGGGTGTGCTGATCCGGGACGTCGGTATCCCCGGGTTCCTGCGCACCACCGTGGGCCTGGCCCACGAGAACGACGAACTGCTACGGGTGAGCGAGAAGCTCGCCGCCACCGAGATCGAGGACGGCCGATGAGCGAGCAGACCACCCCCACCCCGCGCACCGCGCGGATCGAGCGTGCCACCAAGGAATCGTCCATCGTCGTCGAGTTGAATCTCGACGGCACCGGCCGCACCGACATCTCCACCGGTGTCCCGTTCTACGACCACATGCTCACCGCGCTCGGTCAGCACGCCAGCTTCGACCTGACCGTGCGCGCCCAGGGCGACATCGAGATCGAGGCGCACCACACCGTCGAGGACACCGCGATCGTCCTCGGCCAGGCGCTGAATCAGGCGCTCGGGGACAAGCGCGGCATCCGCCGCTTCGGCGACGCGTTCATCCCGATGGACGAGACCCTCGCGCACGCGGCGGTGGACGTCTCCGGCCGGCCCTACTGCGTGCACACCGGCGAACCGGACTACATGGTGCACTCGGTGATCGGCGGCTACCCCGGCGTGCCGTACTCGACCGTGATCAACAAGCACGTGTTCGAATCCCTCGCCTTCCACGCCCGCATCGCCCTGCACGTTCGCGTGCTCTACGGCCGCGACCAGCACCACATCACCGAGGCCGAGTTCAAGGCCGTCGCGCGGGCGCTGCGCCAGGCCGTCGAACCGGATCCCCGGGTCAGCGGCGTGCCGTCGACCAAGGGCACCCTGTAGTGGACGTCGTCCTGACGTACGGCCTGTTCATGCTCGCCGGCATCGCCGCGGGCGGCACCTGGTCGATGTGGCGGGCCGGCAACACCCTCTTCGCCGGGGTGCTGCTGGCGCTGACGCTGCTCGCCGCGATCGCCGGCGTGCTGAGGCTGCTCTGACGTCGTCGGATCGGCCGGGCCTGTTCGCGGTGCCGGGGCTGCCGGCCGCCTGGGCGATGGCGGCGGGCGCGTTCGCCGGGTTCTCCCTGCTGCTGCCGGTGGTGCCCCGGGCCGTCGCCGACGCCGGCGGCAGCGGCACCCTCGCCGGCGCGGTGACGGCGGTGTTCATGGGCGCGACGGTGCTCACCCAACCGGCCGTGCCGCGCCTGGTGCGGGCCCGCGGCTACCGGCCCGTGCTCGCCGCCGGATGCCTGCTGCTGGGCCTGCCGTCGCTGCTGCTCCTGCTGTCGCTGCACCCGGCCGTGGTGCTGCCGACCTCCGCGGTGCGGGGGATCGGCTTCGGCATGATCACCGTGGCCAGCGCCGCCCTCGTGGCCGAACTCGCGCCCGCCCGGCTGCTCGGCCGCGCCACCGGCGCACAGGGCATCGCGATCGCCGCGGCGCAGATGGTCGGACTGCCGCTCGGACTGGCGGTCGCCGAGCGGGCCTCCACCGCACCCGTGTTCGTACTCGGCGCGGCGGTGCCCACGCTCGCGCTCGTCGCGATCGCGCGCCTGCCGAAGGTGGTCACCCGGCAGACCGGCGTGGCCGGAAGCCGCACGCCGCTGCGGGCTCTGGCCCTGCCGGCGGTGGCGATCGCCGCGGGCGCCGTCGCCTACGGCGGCCTCACCTCGCTGCTGTCGATCGCCGTGCCCGCGGCCTCGGGACAGGTGGCGATCGCGTTGGCGCTGATCAGCGCGTCCACCCTCGTCGGCCGCTACGGCGCCGGTGCGGTCGCGGACCGGATCGGCGCGGGCCGGCTCCTGCCGGCCGGGCTCGGCCTGGCCGCCGTGGCGATGGTGCCGTTCGCGCTCGCCGCGGACGATCGCGGCGGCGCGACGGTACTGCTCGGGGCGGCCGTGGCATTCGGCCTCGGCTTCGGCGTCGTGCAGAACGACGCCCTGATGCTCGCGTTCCGTCGCGCCGGGCCCGCCCACGTCGGCGCCGCGAGCGCCGCCTGGAACATCGGCTTCGACGCGGGCACCGGGGCCGGATCGCTGCTGCTCGGCGGGATCGCCACCGTCGCAGGCTATCCCGCCGCGTTCGCGACCGCCGCGCTGCTCGTGCCGATCCTGCCGCTGCTCGCCCGGATCGCCGGGCCGTCGGAGCGGCCCGCCGCGGCCCCATAGAATCGAGCCCATGAGCGCAACCAAGGTCGCCGTCCTCGACTACGGCTCCGGCAATCTGCATTCGGCGACGCGCGCGGTGGCGCGCACCGGCGTGCAGGTGGAGGTGACCGCCGACCCGCAGGTCGCGCTCGCCGCCGACGGCCTGGTCGTGCCCGGTGTCGGCGCGTTCGCGGCCTGCATGGCGGGACTGAAGGCGGTGCGCGGGGACCGGATCATCGGCCAGCGACTCGCCGGCGGCCGCCCGGTGCTCGGCATCTGCGTCGGCATGCAGATCCTGTTCGACAAGGGTGTGGAATTCGGTGTCGAGACCGACGGATGTGGCGAATGGCCCGGCACCGTCGAACGTCTCGACGCGCCGGTGCTGCCGCACATGGGCTGGAACACCGTCGAGGCCCCCGAGAACAGCGTGCTGTTCGCCGGTATGGACCGCGACACCCGCTTCTACTTCGTGCACTCCTACGCCGCGCAGAAGTGGGAGCTGCCGCCGTCGGAGCTGATCCCCCCGCCCGCGCTGACCTGGGCCGAGCACGGCGGGCGGTTCCTCGCCGCGGTCGAGAACGGCCCGCTGTCGGCGACGCAGTTCCATCCCGAGAAATCCGGCGACGCCGGAGCCGAGCTGCTGCGCAACTGGGTCGGCAGTTTGTGAACCGCGGCGTGGCCGGTGGCGATGATCCGGCCCGGCCGGAGTTCTCGCTCGGCCGGCTCGCACTGACGGCGATGGGCGCCGCCACGGGCGTGCTCCTGCTCGCCACCGTCGTGATCGTGGTGCTGCGACCGGGGCCCGTCGTCGCGTTGATCGTCGCACTCGCCGGCGTGGTCGGCGCGATCGTCGCGATGGGCATCGTGTCGACTCGGACGACGCGCCGCGCCTTCGGTCCCGACGGCAACGACACGCCGCGCCGCGACGGCAACGACACGCCGCGCCGCGACGGCAACGACACGCCGCGCCGCGACGGTGCGGGATGACCGTCGGGGCCGGTGCTCGGCGACCGCCGCGACCCACTAGCATGGGCGCAGTGAGCCTGGTCCTTTTGCCTGCAGTCGATGTCGCCAACGGTGAAGCAGTTCGCCTCGTCCAGGGAGAGGCGGGCAGCGAGACCAGCTACGGCTCTCCCCGCGACGCCGCCCTCGAGTGGCAGAACGCCGGCGCCGAATGGGTGCACCTCGTCGATCTCGACGCCGCCTTCGGACGCGGCTCCAACCGCGAACTCCTCGCCGACGTCGTCGGCGAACTCGACGTCAAGGTCGAGCTTTCCGGCGGTATCCGCGACGACGAGTCCCTCGAGGCGGCGCTGGCCACCGGGTGCGCTCGCGTCAACCTCGGCACCGCCGCCATCGAGGATCCCCACTGGTGCGCCCGCGCCATCGCCGAGTACGGCGAGCGCATCGCCGTCGGGCTCGACGTCAAGCTCATCGACGGGCAGTGGCGCCTGCGCGGCCGCGGCTGGGTCTCCGACGGCGGCGACCTGTGGGAGGTTCTCGCGCGGCTCGACCGGGACGGCTGCAGCCGCTACGTCGTCACCGACGTCACCAAGGACGGCACGCTCACCGGCCCCAACCTCGATCTGCTCGCCCAGGTCTGCGCAGCCACCGACGCTCCCGTCGTCGCGTCCGGCGGCGTGTCCGCCCTCGACGACCTGCGGGCGATCGCCGGTCTCGTCGACCGGGGCGTGGAGGGCGCCATCGTCGGCAAGGCGCTGTACGCGGGCCGGTTCACGCTCACCGAGGCCCTCGACGCGGTCTCACGCTGATCCGATGACCGCGCCCGCCGATCTGTCCAGCCTGCTCGCCGTCGCCGGTGAGGTGCTCGACGCGGCGTCGGAGCGTTTCGTCGCCGGTCGCGGGGCGCCGCGCTCGGTGGACAAGGGGCCCAACGACTTCGCCACCGACCTCGACCTCGAACTCGAACGGCGCATCTCCACGGAACTGGAGCGGCGCACAGGCATTGCCGTGCACGGTGAGGAGTTCGGCGGTCCCGAAGCCGATTCGGGCACGGTGTGGCTGCTCGACCCGATCGACGGCACCGTCAACTACTCCGCCGGGCTGCCCACCGCGGGAATCCTGCTCGCACTCGTCCGCGACGGCGACCCGATCCTCGGGCTGACCTGGCTGCCGTTCGTCGGCGACCGGTTCGCGGCCGCCGCGGACGGGCCGTTGCTGCGCAACGGTCGTCCCCAACTGCCGTTGCAGCCGGCGGCGCTGGCGGACGTGATGGTCGGCGTGGGCAGCTTCGACATCGACAGCCGCGGACGTATCCCGGGCCGGCGCCGGCTCGAGGTCATCACCGAGCTGAGCCGCCGGGTGTCGCGCCTGCGCATGCACGGTTCCACCGGGGTGGACCTGGCGTACACGGCGGCCGGGGTGCTCGGCGCCGCCGTCGTCTTCGGGCACCACCCGTGGGACAACGCCGCCGGCGTGGCCCTGGTGCGCGCGGCCGGTGGCCTCGCCACCGACTTCGCCGGCAAGCCCTGGCGCATCGGCTCCGGCTCTGTGGTCGCCGGCGCCCCCGGCGTGCACGAGGAGATACTCGACATCGTGGGATCGCTTCCCGGTCCCGTCCCCGAGGAGGACCGAATCCCATGACCCTGGCAGTCCGGGTGATCCCGTGTCTGGACGTCGACGCCGGCCGCGTCGTCAAGGGGGTGAACTTCGAAAACCTGCGCGACGCTGGTGATCCCGTCGAACTCGCCGCGGCGTACGACCTGCAGGGCGCGGACGAGTTGACCTTCCTCGACGTCACCGCGTCGAGCGGCGACCGCGGCACCATGCTCGACGTGGTCAGCCGCACCGCCGAACAGGTGTTCATCCCGCTCACCGTCGGCGGCGGCGTACGCACCGTCGAGGACGTGGACCGGCTGCTGCGGGCCGGCGCGGACAAGGTCAGCATCAACACCGCCGCCATCGCCCGCCCGGAGGTGTTGCGCGAGATGTCCGAGCGGTTCGGGTCGCAGTGCATCGTGCTGTCCGTCGACGCCCGCACCGTGCCCGACGGCGAGGAGGACACCCCGTCGGGATGGGAGGTCACCACGCACGGCGGTCGCCGCGGCACCGGCATCGACGCCGTCGAATGGGCATGCCGCGGCGCGGAACTCGGCGTGGGGGAGATCCTGCTGAACTCGATGGACGCCGACGGCACCAAGTCCGGCTTCGACCTGCCGATGATCCAGGCGGTGCGCGCCGCGGTGCACGTGCCGGTGATCGCCAGCGGCGGCGCGGGAGCTGTCGAGCACTTCGCCCCCGCCGTGCACGCCGGCGCCGACGCGGTCCTCGCGGCCAGCGTGTTCCACTTCGGGGAGCTCACCATCCCGCAGGTCAAGGCGGCGATGCGCGCAGAGGGGATCGAGGTGCGATGAGCAGGCTGGATCCGGCGATCGTGGCGCGGCTCAAGCGCAACGAGGCGGGGCTGTTCGCCGCCGTCGCCCAGGAACGCGCCACCGGCGAGGTGCTGATGATGGCCTGGATGGACGACGAGGCGCTCGCCCGTACCCTCGAGACCCGTACCGCCACCTACTTCTCGCGTTCGCGCGGACAGTACTGGGTCAAGGGCGAGACCTCCGGTCACACCCAGTACGTGCACGAGGTGCGGCTCGACTGCGACGGCGATACGGTGCTGCTCGTCGTCGACCAGGTCGGGGCCGCGTGCCATACCGGCACCCACACGTGCTTCGACGCCGACGTCCTGCTCGCCGCCGAATAGGCGCCTTTGGCGCCGGTGCGTCCTTCGGGCTGCTCCAGCCGCCCGAAGGACGCACCGGCCGCGGCGCGGCCGTCAGAAGACGATCGGTGCGCCGGTGAGCAGGCTCCACAGGCCGAGCCCGAGGAACACGACGGTGCCGATGGCCGATTGGACGGGATCCCCCGTGAGGAAGCCTTCCGCGGCCCAGCCGACGAACTCCGTGAACAGTTCCGACGATCCCATGCTGATCCTTCCGCGAGGCGAGACGTGCCGAGGACGGTAATCGTCGAGGAAATCGACCGTCCGGATTGTTTCGTTACACCTGCAGGTCCCGGCCCCGTCGGGGGTGCGGCACAATTCCCTCATGCCCCTCATCCAGATCAGCCAGACCCCCGGTCTCACCGTCGAACAGAAGCGCGCCACCATCGAGGCGGTGACCAAGGCCTACGCCGAGGCAACCGGCAAGGATGCGACGTCGGTGTGGGTGACCATCACCGAGGTGCCGCGGGAGCAGTGGGGCGTCGGGGGTGTCGCGCTCGGGTGAGGTGCACCGCCCCCGGCGCAGGGCGCCCCGTGACGGGCGCTGGCGGCCGTCGGTCCCGGCGAGCGGACCCTGGCAGGATCGGTGTATGGCGTCCGCGAATCTGACCCGAGCCGAAACCGCCGAGCGTTCCCGGGCCGTGACGGTCCGCAGCTATCGCGTCGACCTCGACCTGCGTGACGCCCCGGACGCCGGGAACCCCTGCTTCACGACCACGACGACGGTCGAGTTCACGGCCGCCGCGGACGCGACGTGGCTCGACTTCCTCGGCTCCGGCGTCGAGTCGGTCGTGCTCAACGGCGAGGCGGTGCCCGTCCGCTACGACGGCGCGCGGATCACCTTGAGCGGCCTGCGTGAGCACAACGTCGTCACCGTCGCCGCCGCCGCGGAGTACAGCCGGTCCGGTGAGGGCCTGCACCGGTACGTCGATCCGGCCGACGGGCAGACCTACCTGTACACGCAGTACGAACCCGCGGACGCGCGGCGGGTGTTCGCGTGCTTCGAGCAGCCGGATCTCAAGGCGCCGTTCACGTTCGTCGTGTCGGCGCCCGTCGGCTGGCAGGTGCTGTCGAACCAGGCTGTGGTCCGGGAGGATTCGCTCACGGACGGTCGGCGTGTGGAGTTCGCGCCGACGCTGCCGATCTCCACCTACATCACCGCGGTGGTCGCCGGGCCCTACCATCGGGTCGAATCCACTTGGGATGGAGGCGATCTCACGGCTCCGCTGGGGGTGCTGTGCCGCGCCTCGCTGGCGCAGTACCTCGACGCCGACGCGATCTTCGAGGTGACCCGGCAGGGGATGGACTTCTACGCCGACCACTTCGGCTACCCCTACCCGTTCGGCAAGTACGACCAGGTGTTCGTCCCCGAATACAACCTCGGTGCCATGGAGAACCCCGGGTGCGTCACCTTCACCGAGGCGTACGTGTTCCGCGGCGCCGCCACCGCCGCGCAGTACCAGGCCCGCGCGAACACGATCCTGCACGAGATGGCCCACATGTGGTTCGGCGACCTCGTCACCATGACGTGGTGGGACGACCTGTGGCTCAAGGAGTCGTTCGCGGACTACATGGGCTCGCTGGTCAGTGCCGAGGCCACCGAGTTCACCGACGCGTGGGTCGCCTTCGCCAACCGGCGCAAGGCCTGGGCCTACCTGCAGGACCAGTTGCCGACGACCCACCCGATCGTCGCCGACATCGTCGACCTCGAGGCCGCCAAACTGAACTTCGACGGCATCACGTACGCGAAGGGGGCGAGCGTCCTCAAGCAGCTCGTCGCCTACGTGGGGCGGGATGCCTTCTTCGAGGGTGCGCGGCGCTACTTCCGCCGGCACGCCTTCGGGAACACCACCCTCGCGGATCTGCTCGCCGAGTTGTCGGCGACGTCGGGACGAGACCTGTCCGGCTGGGCGCGCGCCTGGTTGCAGACCACCGGCGTGTCGACCCTGACGCTCGAGCGCGCAGTAGCGCTCGAGGATGCGGGGGAGGGGCGCTCCGCGATCGTCCAGACGCCGGCGCGACCCCACCGGCTGGCTGTGGGTCACTACGACTTCGACGAGGCCGGCGACCTGGTCTGCCGGCAGCGGGTCGAGGTCGACCTCGAGGCCGAGCGCACGCCGATCGAGTCGGTAGCTGCACCGTTGATCCTGCTCAACGACGCCGACCTGACCTACGCCAAGGTGCGGCTCGACCCGCGGTCGCTGGAGACGGTGGAGCATTCGCTCGATCGCGTCGTCGACCCGCTGGCCCGGGGGTTGATCTGGTCGGCGCTGTGGAACGCCACCCGCGACAGCGAGCTGACCGCGGCGCGGTACCTGTCCATGGTCCGCAGATTCGCGGTGGCCGAACCGAATCCGGCCCTGCTGGCCGCGCTGCTGGCGAACGCACCCTACGCGATCGAGCACTATCTGCCCGACGCGAGCCGGTCCCGGCAGCGCCGCATCTGGCTCGAGGCGACCTGGGCGGCGGTGTTCGCCGCCACACCGGGATCGGGTGAGCAACTCGCCTGGGCCCGCGCGGTCGCCGCGGCCGCCACTGTCGACGACGCCCACGCCGCCGACCTGCGCGCGATCCTCGACGGCACCGGTCCGGCACCCCGGGGACTGCCGCTGGACCCGGACCTGCGCTGGCAGATGTGGACCGCCCTGGCGGCGACCGGGCACGCGGAGCCGGCCGATCTCGACGGCGAACTCGCCCGCGACGACACCGGTTCCGGACGGACCGCGCACCTGCGCGCCCTGGCCGCGCGACCGCTCGCCCCGGTCAAGGCGCAGGCCTGGAGCGCGGTCTTCTCCGACACGGCGCTGTCGAACGAGCATCTCGACGCCACCATCGCGGGGCTCCGGGCCGGAGCGCACCGGGACCTGATCGCCCCGTACGACGACGACTACTTCGCCGCGCTCCGGACGGTGTGGTCCGAGCGCAGCATCGAGATCGCGCGCCGGATCGTGGTCGGTCTTTTCCCCGCCGGAAACACGCTCGGGCCGTGTGACCGGTGGCTCGACGCGCACGCCGACGCCCCGGCGGCATTGCGGCGCCTGGTGATCGAGCAGCGCGACCATCTGGCCCGCGACCTGCGGGCGCAGCGCTACAACGGGTGAGGGTTCGACGAGTGAGGGTGCAACGGGCGAGCGGCCGCTGCCGGTGCGGGGGCCGCGTTCTGCCCGGTCAGGCCTTCCCGGTGCCGGCGGCGATGCCCTTGTCGAGCTGGGCGAGCAGCGCGGTACCGAGGTCGGTCAGCGCGGCGACCTGATCGTCGTCGAGGCCCCGGAACACCAGGGCCTGGACGGTCGCGACGTGACCGGGTGCCGCCTCGACGAGCGTGGTCATGCCGGCGTCGGTGAGTACCGCGTACGAGCCGCGCGTGCCGGGCACACTCCGGCGGCACACCCATCCGGCGTTCTCCAGCTTGGTCACCACGTGCGACAGCCGGGACAGCGACGCGTTCGACAGCTGTGCCAGCTCGGACAGCCGCAGCCGCCGCTCGGGTGCCTCGGACAGCTCGGCGAGGACCGAGTAGTCGAAGTGGGTGAGCGCGGAGTCGCGCTGCAGTTGCGTGTCCAGCGCGGCCGGCAGGCGGGTGATCAGCGCCACCAGCTTCCGCCAGGCCCGCTGCTGGGATGCGGTCAGCCACTCGGTGTCGTCGATCTGTGCGGAGCCCACTGATGCACCGTCCTTTCTCGATCGTCCACCCTATCGGGACGGCGGGGCGGGACGCCGGCGTCCGTCGGGGCATGCGGTCAGGGGCGCTGTCCCATGCCGGTGGCGACCTCGTGCAGACGGCGGCCCACGCTGTCCTCCGCCAGCGGCGGTGTCGGCAACCCGCTGCCCTCTCGGAGCCCGGTCAGGAACTCCTCGAGGGTGGCGCGCGGCGAGAGCCGAGGAATCCACTCGAGGTCGGTGCGGGCGCGGGTGCAGTCCATGAGCGGCAGCCGCAGCACTGTGTCGACCAGGCCGGGGGAGGCGGGGGCGAGCCGTGCGTGCCAGGCAGCGGCGACGGCCGCGTGCAGCGCCGCGGGCGGGACAGGCACCGTGCGGGCGCCGAGGATCTCGGCGAGGACCTCGGCGTCGACGGGGGGCTCGGCGGCTAGGTTGAACGCGCCCCGCACCGGCCGGAGCACGGCCCGGACGTAGGCGTCGGCGGCGTCGTCGGTGTGCAGCACCTGCATCCGCAGTCCGGCGGTGCGCGGGACGACCGGCAGGGCCCGGACGAGGCGGCCGGGGAGGAACGGCCCGGCGAACAACCGGCGCTGCGCGGTCGCGGACTGGCGCTTGAAGAGGAATCCGGGACGCATCCGGACCACCCGGATGTCGGGGTGCCGCAGTTCGAACGCATCGAGCCAGCGTTCGAGGTACGCCTTCTCCCGCGGGTACGCCGCGCCGGGCCAGCCGTGGGTGGGCCAGCGCTCGTCGACCCGTTCGTCCTGCGGTCCCGGAGAATAGGCGCCGACCGACGACGCGTGGACGAGGGTGGGCACGCCCACCTCGGCGACGGTCTCGAACACCCGGATCGATCCGAGCACGTTGTTGCGCCAGGTGATCTCGGGTTTGTGGGTGGGCTGGAAGAGCCAGGCGAGGTGGACGACCGCGGCCGCGTCGCGCAGCAGCTCGTGCAGGTCGTCGTCGGCCACGTCGGCGACGACGAACTCGGTCTTGCGGCAGCGCCAGTCGGTGGGGCGGCGGGCGATGCCGACCACCGATCCCACGGCGTCCTGGGCGCCGAGCGCCGCCGTGACGCTGGTTCCCACGTTTCCGGTCGCGCCCGTGACGACTACCTTCAGGCCCTGTGTTCCGGTCATGGGTGGCGGATACCCGCGCCTGCGCCGATCCATCCCCGCAGGCCGGGAACATTCCGGAGGGCGCCGACGCTGTATCGGGTAGCATTGTTGAAGCTTCAACGTTAGGAGTCCGTGTGAGTCCCATGCCCGCCCTGTTCCTCAGCCACGGCGCACCACCCCTGGTCGACAGCGCGACGTGGGTGGCACAGCTGCAGCGCTGGGCCGCCGACCTGTCGACCCCCACCGCGATCCTCGTGGTCTCCGCGCACTGGGAGTCCGCGCCGCTGACCATCGGTGCCACCACCACCGGCACCCCGCTCGTGTACGACTTCGGCGGCTTTCCCCGCCGCTTCTACGAGGTCACCTACCCGGCGCCCGGCGCCCCCGACCTCGCCCGCAAGGTGGCCGCGCTGATGCCCGACGGCGAACCGGTCGTGCAGCAGCCGCACCGCGGTCTCGACCACGGCGCGTACGTGCCGCTCACCGTCATGTACCCCGACGCGGACCTCCCGGTCCTGCAGATCTCGCTGCCCACCCTCGATCCGCAGCGCCTGCTCGCCCTCGGCCGGCGGCTGCGTCCGCTCCGGGAGGAGGGGGTGCTCGTCATCGGCTCCGGATTCACCACGCACGGTCTGCCGTTCCTGCGCGACCCGCGCCCCGAGGCCGTCGCGCCCGGCTGGTCCGCCGAGTTCGACGCCTGGGCCGCCGAGCGGCTCGCCGCCGGCGACGTCGACGGCCTGCTCGACTTCCGCAGCCGGGCGCCCGGCATGCCGTACGCCCACCCCACGATCGAGCATTTCGCCCCGCTGTTCGTCACCCTCGGCGCGTCGAGCGACCCGGAGCAGACGCCCCGGCAGGTGATCGACGGGTTCTGGATGGGCCTGGCCAAGCGTTCCGTCCAGGTGGACTGACCGTCAGTCCCGGCTCGCGCGCCGGGCCCGCAGCGCCGCGAGCGCGCGGTCCGCGTGCACGCCGGGGCGCACCTCGCTGGCGATCACCTCGAGGACGGTGCGGTCGGTGTCCAGCACGAACGTGGTCCGTTTGACCGGAGAGAGCCGGCCGAGCAGCCCCCGGCGCACCCCGAACCGGGCCGCCACCGCGCCGTCCGGATCGGACAGCAGCGGGTAGTCGAACGACTGCCGCGTCGACCACGCGCCCAGCCGGTCCACCGGGTCGGTGCTGATCCCGACCCGGGTGGCGCCGACGGCGGCGAACTCGGCCGCCAGATCCCGGAAGTGGCACGCTTCGGCCGTGCAGACCGGGGTGAACGCGGCCGGGTAGAAGAACAGCACCACCGGCCCGTCCGCCAGCAGCGCGGACAGCGTTCGCGGACGCCCGTCCTGGTCGCTCGCCGTGAAATCGGGGGCGGTGTCACCGGCTCTCATGTCCGGCGACGCTACCGCGGCCGCGCTCGCCGCGGCAGTCCCTGGGATGATGGGCGCCATGTCCGGCGAGCCCACCACCATTCCCGCAGCGGCCCCCGACCTCACCGAGGGCGGCCGACCCGACTCCACCACCACCCGCGAGCAGTTCCGGCTGCTCGCCGCCGAGCACCGCGTCGTTCCCGTGACCCGCAAGGTCCTCGCCGACGCGGAGACCCCCTTGTCGGCGTACCGCAAGCTCGCCGCCGACCGGCCCGGCACCTTCCTGCTCGAGTCCGCCGAGAACGGCCGGTCCTGGTCGCGGTGGTCGTTCATCGGCGCCGGCAGCCCGGCCGCGCTCACCGTCGTCGACGGCGAGGCCACCTGGTACGGCCACGTGCCCGCCGGCGCCCCCACCGGGGGCGACCCGCTCGACGTGCTGCGCCGGACCCTGCAGCTGCTGCACACCGAGCGGCTGCACGGCCTGCCGCCGCTCACCGGCGGCATGGTCGGCTACCTCGGCTACGACGTCGTGCGCCGGATCGAGCGGCTGCCCGAACATGCCGTCGACGACCTGCACATCCCGGAGACGGTGATGATGCTCGCCACCGACCTCGCCGCCGTCGACCACCACGAGGGCGCGATCACCCTCATCGCCAACGCCGTCAACTGGGACGGCTCCGACGAGCGCGTCGACGAGGCCTACGACGACGCCGTCGCGCGGCTGGACCGGATGACCGCGGCGCTGGCCGCGCCGGCCCCGTCGACCGTCTCGACGTTCGACCGCCCCGCCCCCGACTACCGGCGCCAGCGCACCACCGAGAGCTTCGGCGCCGACGTGCGCCGGCTCATCGGCGAGATCGAGGCCGGCGAGGCGTTCCAGGTGGTGCTGTCCCAGCGCTTCGAGATCGACTGCGACGCTGCGCCGATCGACGTGTACCGGATGCTGCGCGCCTCGAACCCGAGCCCGTACATGTTCCTCATGCACGTTCCAGACGGCGACGGCGGCACCGCGTTCTCCATCGTCGGCTCGAGCCCGGAAGCGCTGGTGACCGTCGCCGACGGCGTCGCCACCACGCACCCGATCGCCGGCACCCGCTGGCGCGGCGCCAGCGAGGAGGACGACATCCTCCTCGAGAAGGACCTCCTCGCCGACGAGAAGGAGAACGCCGAGCACCTCATGCTCGTCGACCTCGGCCGCAACGACCTCGGGCGGGTGTGCGAGCCCGGCACCGTCAAGGTCCACGACTACCGGCACATCGAGCGCTACAGCCACGTCATGCACCTGGTCTCCACCGTCACCGGCCGCCTCGCCGAGGGCCGGCACGCCCTCGACGCGGTCACCGCGTGCTTCCCCGCCGGCACCCTGTCCGGCGCGCCCAAGGTCCGGGCGATGGAACTGATCGACGAACTCGAACCGACCCGCCGCGGCATCTACGGCGGCATCGTGGGCTACCTCGATTTCGCCGGCGACGCCGACACCGCCATCGCCATCCGCTCCGCGCTGGTCAAGGACGGGGTCGCCTACGTGCAGGCCGGTGCCGGCGTCGTCGCCGACTCCGATCCGGTCTACGAGGACACCGAGGCCCGCAACAAGGCCATGGCCGTGCTCTCCGCCGTCGCCGCGGCCGGCACCCTCACCCCGTTCGAGGGGGACCGTAGGTGAGCGCCACGAGCACGCCCCGGCGACGGGCCGGCGCGATCGCCGCGCTGCTGCTCGCGATCGGCGCCGTCGCGCTGTGGGGCGCGAGCCGCCTGACCTGGGTGACCGTCACGTCCTCCGACGGCCTCGGCGAGGACCGGGTCACCACCCTCGTCGGCGGCACGTGGGCGGCGGCGCTGACTCCGCTCGCGCTGACGCTGCTGGCGGCCGTCGCGGCGTCGTTCGCGGTGCGCGGCTGGGCGCTGCGGATCCTGGCCGCGGTCGTCGCGGTCGTCGCGGTCGCCGCCGCCGTCCCGGCGGTGCGGCTGCTCACCGGCGGCGCCGACGACGCGACCGCGGCGCGCATCGCGGAGCTGCCCGCACGCGCCGAGGTCACCTCCCTCACCGTCGCGGCCGGGCCGGCCGTGCTCGCCCTCGCCGGCGCCGCGGCCGCGCTGACCGCCGCGGTGCAGCTGTGGCGCACCCCGCGGGCCGGGGCCGGGCTGTCGTCGAAGTACGACAGCCCCGGCGCCCGCCGCGAGGCCACCACCCGCCGGGACACCGCCGACGAGCCGGTCACCGAACGCACCCTGTGGGACGCGCTCGACGCGGGCGAGGACCCCACGGTGGACGCCGCCGACGACCGGGCCGCCGATCGAGGGGGAGAGGGCGGCGCCGACGATTCGGGGACCCGCCGCACGGGCCGGTGAGCGCGCACACTACTCTTCAAGAAACTCCGATGAGCTTTCTCACATCGGATTGACAGGGGCGAAAGGACTTCGAGCCACGATGACAGTTCTCGACTCGATACTCGAAGGGGTGCGCGCCGACGTCGCCGCCCGGGAGGCGGTCCTCGACTTCGCCGCGGTCAAGGCCGCCGCTGCCGCCGCGCCCCCGCCGATCGACGCCAAGGCCGCGTTGCTCGAGCCGGGAATCGCCGTCATCGCCGAGGTCAAGCGGGCCAGCCCGTCGAAGGGTGCGCTCGCCGACATCACCGACCCCGCCGAACTCGCCAAGGCCTACGAGGCCGGCGGTGCCCGCGCGATCAGCGTGCTCACCGAGCAGCGCCGCTTCCAGGGCAGTCTCGACGACCTCGACGCCGTGCGGCGCGCGGTGCGAATCCCGGTGCTGCGCAAGGACTTCATCGTCGGCCCGTACCAGATCCACGAGGCGCGTGCCCACGGCGCGGACATCGTGCTGCTCATCGTCGCCGCGCTCGAGCAGCCCGTGCTGACGTCGCTGATCGACCGCGTCGAATCGCTCGGAATGACGGCGCTCGTCGAGGTGCACACCGAGGAGGAGGCGACCCGTGCCCTCGAGGCCGGCGCCACCGTCATCGGGGTCAACGCCCGCAACCTCAAGACCCTCGAGGTCGACAAGAGCACGTTCGCGCGCATCGCGCCGGGACTGCCGACCGAGGTCGTCAAGATCGCCGAGTCGGGCGTACGCGGTCCCTCCGACCTGCTCACCTACGCCGGGGCGGGCGCCGACGCGGTGCTCGTCGGCGAGGGACTGGTGACCAGCGGCGACCCGCGCCACGCGGTCGCCGAACTGGTCACCGCCGGCACCCATCCGTCCTGCCCGAAGCCCGCGCGCTGACCGCATTCCGGCGCGGCGCCCACGGGCCGGACCCGGCGACGGACCGGGGCCGCCGTTGGGGCAGACTGGACGGGTGAGCACAGACGATCCCGTACTTTCCGCCAAGGGCCGCGGTCTGCCCCGCATGAGCGCCGCAGTGGCCGAGCACAGCGCGCACGAACCCGACCCCGGCGGCCACTTCGGTGTCTTCGGCGGCCGGTTCGTCCCCGAGGCGCTGATGGCGGTGATCGAGGAGGTCACCGCCGAATACGACAAGGCGCGGGTCGACAACGGGTTCCTCGACGAACTCGACCGGTTGCAGCGCGACTACACCGGCCGGCCCTCCCCGGTCTACGAGGCCAAGCGGCTGAGCGAACACGCCGGCGGCGCCCGGATCGTGCTCAAGCGCGAGGATCTCAACCACACCGGCTCGCACAAGATCAACAACGTGCTCGGGCAGGCCCTGCTCGCCCAGCGGATGGGCAAGACCCGGGTCATCGCGGAGACCGGTGCCGGGCAGCACGGCGTCGCCACCGCCACCGCCTGCGCCCTGCTCGGCCTCGACTGCGTCGTCTACATGGGCGAGGTCGACACCGAACGACAGGCCCTCAACGTCGCCCGGATGCGCCTGCTCGGCGCCGAGGTCGTCGCCGCGACCAGCGGTTCGCGCACTCTCAAGGACGCGATCAACGAGGCCATGCGCGACTGGGTCACCAATGCCCACAACACCTACTACTGTTTCGGCACCGCCGCCGGCCCGCACCCGTTCCCCATGATGGTGCGCGACTTCCAGCGCATCATCGGCCTGGAGGCGCGCGCGCAGGTCCAGGCGCTCACCGGCCGGTTGCCCGACGCCGTCACCGCCTGCGTCGGCGGCGGATCCAACGCCATCGGCATCTTCCATGCCTTCCTCGACGACCCCGGCGTCCGCCTGGTCGGCTTCGAGGCCGGCGGCGACGGGGTGGAAACCGGGCGGCACGCCGCCACCATCACCGGCGGCACGCCCGGCGCGCTGCACGGCGCCTACTCCTACCTGCTGCAGGACGAGGACGGCCAGACCGTCGAGTCGCACTCGATCTCCGCCGGCCTGGACTACCCCGGCGTCGGACCCGAGCACTCCTACCTCAAGGACATCGGCCGCGCCGAGTACCGGCCCGTCACCGACGCCGAGGCCATGGAGGCGTTCTCGCTGCTCTCGCGCACCGAGGGCATCATCCCCGCCATCGAGTCGGCGCACGCCGTCGCCGGGGCCCTGAAGCTGGGCCGCGAACTCGGCCCCGGCGCCGTCGTGCTGGTCAATCTGTCCGGCCGCGGCGACAAGGACGTCGACACCGCCGCGCGGTGGTTCGGGCTCCTTCCCGCCGACCCCGCCACCCCCGACAAGACGGAAGGATCCGCGCAGTGAGCGCCCAGCAGCCGCAGTCCCGCCTCGGTGAGGTCTTCGACCGATGCAAGGCCGAGAACCGCGCCGCGCTCGTCGGCTACCTGCCCGCCGGATACCCCGACCTGCCGCGCTCGATCGAGGCGTTCGAAGTGCTCGTGCAGGCCGGCTGCGACATCGTCGAGGTCGGCATCCCCTACAGCGACCCGGTGATGGACGGCCCCACCATCCAGGCCGCCGCCGACGAGGCGCTCACCGCGGGCTTCCGGGTGCGGGACGTGTTCCGCGTCGTCGAGGCCGTCGCCGCGGCCGGCGGCCACGCCGTCGTGATGACCTACTGGAACCTCGTCCTCAGGTACGGGATCGACGAATTCGCCCGCGACCTCGCCGCGGCCGGGGGGCTGGGGATCATCACCCCGGACCTCATTCCCGACGAGGCCGAGCAGTGGATCGCAGCGGCGGACCGGCACGGGCTCGACCGCATCTTCCTGGTCGCTCCGTCGTCGACCGCCGAGCGCCTCGTCATGACCGTCGACTCGTGCCGCGGGTTCGTCTACGCCACCTCCACGATGGGCGTGACCGGCGCCCGCGACGCCGTCTCCGACATGGCGCCCGAACTCGTCGCCCGGGTGCGGGAGCACTCGCAGATCCCCGTGGGGGTCGGCCTGGGCGTGCGGTCCCGGGAACAGGCCGCGCAGATCGCCGCCTACGCGGACGCGGTGATCGTCGGCTCGGCGCTGGTGGCCGCCGTCGCGCAGGGCCCCGACGCGTTGCGCACGCTCACCACGGAACTCGCGGAGGGCGTGCGCTCGGCTAGCGTGGCCACGTGACCTCCACCGCCGTACCCGCCGCCGCTACCGTCCTGGCGTATCTGCCCAGTCCACCGCAGGGGGTGTGGTACCTCGGACCGATCGCGCTGCGGGCCTACGCCCTGTGCATCATCGTCGGGATCGTCGTCGCCATCTTCTGGGGCGACCGTCGCTGGGTCGCCCGCGGCGGCGAGCCGGGCACCGTCCTCGACGTCGCGGTGTGGGCGGTGCCGTTCGGCCTGATCGGTGGGCGCCTGTACCACGTCGCCACCGACTGGCAGAAGTACTTCGGTGCGGGCGCCGACCCGGTCGACGCGCTGAAGATCTGGCAGGGCGGACTCGGGATCTGGGGGGCGGTCGCCCTCGGCGGCGTCGGCGCCTGGATCGGGTGCCGGCGCCGCGGTGTCCCGCTGCCCGCCCTCGGTGATGCGGTGGCCCCGGCGATCCTGCTGGCGCAGGCCATCGGGCGGCTCGGCAACTGGTTCAACCAGGAACTCTACGGCCGGGAGACGACCGTCCCGTGGGGCCTCGAGATCTACGAGCGTCGCAACGACGCGGGACAGACGAGCCCGGACCTGATCGACGGGGTCTCCACCGGGCAGGTCGCGGCGGTGGTGCACCCGACGTTCCTGTACGAGTTGGTCTGGAACCTGCTCGTCGTGCTGCTGCTCGTGTTCGTCGACCGGCGCTTCCGTATCGGACACGGCCGGCTGTTCGCGCTCTACGTGGCCGGCTACAGCGCGGGCCGCTTCTTCGTCGAACTCATGCGGTCCGATCCGGCCACCGAGATCGCCGGTATCCGGATCAACTCCTTCACCTCCGCCATCGTGTTCGTCCTCGCCGTCGCCTACGTCGTCTTCGCCCGCAAGGGCCGCGAAGCGCCCGAGGAACTCCAGTCCCGTCACCCGCACGGCGCCGCCGCAGTTGCAGACGATGTCACCGCAACCGGCGCCGGGATCGGATCCGGTGGCTCGGCCGACGACGAGAAGCGGGACGACGCATCCGGGCCCGTGGCATCGGCCGAGGCCGGCGGTAAGGTCGAGACAGGTAGGCGCAGCGAGAACGGAGGGGACAAGTCGTGACCACATCCGACGCGGGATCCCCGGACCCCACGGGCCCGGATCTGCGGAAGAAGGACGAGACGTCCGCGGGACCGGACCTGCGCAAACAGTCCGACGCCGAGGCCGCCCCCGCTGCCGGGTCGAGTTCCGCACCGCCGGGCGGCGAGCCGGCCCCCACCGCGGAGCTGCCCACGTTCGGCGGCACCGCCGACTACGATCCGACCGCCCAGGCGTCGCTGTCCGTTCCGCCGCCCACCACCGAGTCGACCGCACCCACGTGGGGCACGGCCGGACCGGGCTGGGACACCTACTCCGGAATGGGCAACGGTCCCGGCTGGGGCACCACGCCGAGCTATCCACCGCCGTCGAGCGAAGCGCAGTACGGCACGGCGCACACGGGCGGGACCGAGGCGCCGACCGGCGGGCAGTACGGCAGCGGACCCGTCTACGGGGCCCCCGACCCGCAGTTCCAGAGCGGGCCGCAGTACCAGCCGCCCGCCGGGCCGGGCTACGGTCCCACCGGCGGCTACGGTCCCACCGGCTACGGCGCCTACGGCGATCCCGCCGCGCCGTACGGACGGGATCCGGCGACGGGCGAACCCTACTCCGACAAGTCGAAGACCACCGCGGGCCTGTTGCAGCTGCTGCTGCCCTTCGTCGGGATCTGCGGTGTCGGGCGGCTCTACCTCGGGAGCACCGCCGTCGGCCTCATCCAGCTGCTGGGGCTGTGGATCGGCGGACTGCTGACCATCCTCCTGGTCGGCTTCGTGATCATCCCGGTGATCTGGGTGTGGTCCGTCATCGACGGGATCATGATGCTCACCGGCAGCGTCCGCGACTCCGACGGCCGCCCGCTGCGGCCCTGACCCACCCACCCGACGGCCGGTCGCGCCTCTCGCGCGGCCGGCCGTCGCGCGCGTAGACTGGCCGCCACCGGGACCGATCCCCGGTTCGATCGTCGGGCGGAACTGGTCCGGCCACCCATACCGCAGCGCACGCCCGTCGTGGCGACCCCGTCGGGGCCGCCCATCCGACGACGCGCGACGTCGCCGCCACACCGGCGACGTGGAGGTGGACCGGTGCGGCATTCCGGGATGCCCGAGGCCCGCGGACTCTACGACCCCGACCGCGAATCGGATTCCTGCGGCGTGGGCGCGATCGTCGACCTGCGCGGCCGCAGCACCCACCGCACCGTCGCCGACGCCCTCACCGCGCTGCGCAACCTCGGCCACCGCGGCGCCTGCGGTCGCGAACCCGCCAGCGGTGACGGCGCCGGCATCACCCTCGCGGTCCCCGCCGCGCTCCTCGACGCCGTCACCGGCTTCGAGCTCCCGCCGCCGGGGTGCTACGCCACCGGCCTGTGCTTTCTGCCCCGCGACCCGCGGCGCCGGGCGACGGCGCGACGACGGATCCACGCGCTCGCGGCCGACGAGGATCTCCAGATCCTCGGCTGGCGCGAGGTTCCCGTCGACCCGTCCGGCCTCGGGCGCACCGCCGGAGCGTGCCGACCCCACATCAGTCAGCTGTTCGTGGCCGCCCCGCGCGCGGGGGGCGGCCGGCCCGCCGGCGTGGACCTCGACCGGCGGGTGTATCCGCTGCGGCGCCGCGCCGAGCACACCGGCGACGTCTATTTCCCGTCGCTGTCCGCCCGCACCGTCGTCTACAAGGGCATGCTCACGGCGCAGCAGTTGCCGGAGTTCTTCCCCGACCTGCGGGACCCGCGCTGCGCCAGCCCGATCGCGCTCGTGCACAGCCGTTTCTCCACCAACACCTTCCCGTCGTGGCGGCTCGCCCAACCGTTCCGGTACAGCGCCCACAACGGCGAGATCAACACGATCCGCGGCAACCGCAACCGGATGCACGCCCGCGAGGGACTCCTGCGCACCGGTCTGCTGCCCGGCGACCTGACCCGGTTGTTCCCGGTCTGCGCCCCCGATATGTCGGACTCGGCCTCCCTCGACGAGGTACTCGAACTGCTGCACCTCGCCGGGCGCTCGCTGCCGCACGCGGTGACCATGCTCGTCCCGCCCGCATGGGAGAACGAGCCCGACCTCGATCCCCGGCGACGCGCCTTCCACCGCTTCCACGCCGCGCTGCTCGAACCGTGGGACGGGCCGGCGTGCCTGCCCTTCACCGACGGACGGCTGTTCGGTGCCGTCCTCGACCGCAACGGGCTGCGACCCGGCCGGTGGTGCCGCACCGCCGACGACCGCGTCCTGTTCGGCAGCGAAACCGGAATCCTCGACGTGCCACCGGAACACATCGTGCACAAGGGCCGGCTCGAGCCGGGCCGGATGCTCCTCGTCGACACCGCTGCCGGCCGCATCGTCCCGCCCGACGAACTGCTCGACGCCCTCGCCGCCGCCCACCCCTACGGCCGGTGGTTGCGGGACGGGCAGATCGACCTGGCGGATCTGCCCCGCCCGGGCGGGCACCCCGGCCCGGACCACGACCCGGGCCGGACGCACCGGCTGTTCGGGTACACCCGCGAGGACCTCGAGGTGCTGCTCGAACCGATGGCCGCGACCGGCGCCGAACCGCTCGGCTCGATGGGCGCCGACATCGCCCCCGCGGTGCTGTCGCCGCGCCCCCGGCTGCTCTACGACTACGTCGTCGAATTGTTCGCGCAGGTCACCAACCCGCCGTTGGACGCGATCCGCGAACGGGTCGTCACCTCGATGCGGCGCGTCGCCGGCCCGGAGGACAACCTGTTCGACGCGTCCCCGAAGTCGTGCCGGCAACTGGTGCTGCCCGGTCCGATCCTCGACACCGACGAACTCGCCGCCGTCGCGGCACTCGGCCCGGACGGGCCGCGCCCGGCCCTCGCCTCCCAGGCCCTGCCCGCGCACTTCGCGGCCGGCGGCGACCCCGGCGAGGCCCTCGCCGCCGGGATCGCCGACCTGCGCCGCGCCGCCGACACTGCCATCGACGCCGGCCGGGGCATCCTGATCGTCACCGACCGCGGTTGCGGTCCGGACCGCGTCCCCATCCCGTCCCTGCTCGCCGTCTCCGCCGTGCACCACCACCTCGTCCGCACGCGGCGGCGCACCCGCGTCGCGCTGATCGCCGAATCCGGGGATGCGCGCGAGGTCCACCATGTGGCCGCGCTCGTCGGATTCGGCGCCGCGGCGGTATGCCCCTACGTCGCCCTCGACACCGTGCGCTCACTCGCGGCCGCCGGGCGCATCCCCGGCACGGACCCGGCGACGGCCGCGGTGAACTACCGGCGCGCCGTCGTCTCCGGGGTTCGCGAGGTGATGGCCAAGCTCGGTATCTCCACCCTCGCCTCGTACACGGCGGCGCAGACGTTCGAGGCCGTCGGCCTCGCCCACGAGGTCGTGGACGCGTATCTTCCCGGCACCGTCTCCCGGCTGGGCGGCGCGGGCCTCGCCGACCTGGCCCGCGACGCCCGTCGCCGGCACCGGACCGCCTTCGAGAATCGCTGCGCCGAAACGGACCTCGACAGTGGCGGCGTCTACCGGTATCGACGCGACGGCGAACCCCACCTGTTCACCCCGGAGACGGTGTTCCTGCTGCAGCACGCGACCCGCACCGGGCGCGTGGACGTCTACGCGCGGTACTGCGCCGAGATCGACCGGCTCGCCGCCGCGGGCGGAACCCTGCGCGGGCTGTTGCGCACCGTCGCCGCGGATCCGATCCCGCTCGACGAGGTCGAGCCGGTGGAGGACATCGTGCGCCGCTTCGCCACGGGGGCGATGAGTTACGGGTCGATCTCCGGTGAGGCACACGAGACCCTCGCCGTCGCGATGAACCGCCTCGGCGGCCGGTCGAACTCGGGGGAGGGCGGGGAGGATCCCGACCGCCTCGGGGACCCGCTGCGCCGCAGCGCCGTCAAGCAGGTCGCCAGCGGCCGCTTCGGTGTCACCGCCGCCTACCTCGCCGACGCGACCGACCTGCAGATCAAGATGGCGCAGGGAGCGAAACCCGGTGAGGGAGGTCAGCTTCCGGGTCACAAGGTGTACCCGTGGATCGCCCGTACCCGGCACGCCACCACGGGCGTCGGACTGATCTCCCCGCCGCCGCACCACGACATCTACTCCATCGAGGACCTCGCCGAGCTCGTACACGACCTGCGGTGCGCCAACCCGCTCGCCCGCATCCACGTCAAGCTCGTCAGCGGCGTCGGCGTCGGCATCGTCGCCGCCGGCGTCGCCAAGGCCCATGCCGACGTGGTGCTGATCTCCGGCCACGACGGCGGCACCGGGGCAGCCCTGCTCACCGCCCTGCAGCACACCGGCACCCCGTGGGAGATCGGGCTCGCCGAGACCCAGCAGACCCTCGTGCTGAGCGGCCTGCGCGACCGCATCACCGTGCAGTGCGACGGCGGGCTGCGTACCGGCCGCGACGTGATGATCGCGGCGCTGCTCGGCGCCGAGGAGTTCGGGTTCGCCACGGCGCCCCTGGTGGTCCTCGGCTGCATCCTCATGCGGGTGTGCCACCTCGACACGTGTCCCGTCGGCATCGCCACCCAGAACCCCGGATTGCGGGAGAAGTTCACCGGCAGAGCGGAATTCGTGGAGCAATTCTTCCGGTTCGTCGCCGGGGACGTGCGCCGGCGGCTCGCGGCGCTGGGCCTGTCCCGCCTCGACGACGCCGTCGGCCGCGTCGACCTGCTCGAACCCGACGCGGCGCTCGAACATTGGCGGCGCCGCGGACTCGACCTCGCACCCCTGTTCGCCCCGCCGGCCGACGCCCTCGGTGCGCCCCCGCAG
>NZ_JAALEH010000075.1:0-28211 GCF_011058195.1 Rhodococcus sp. 14C212
GGACCGGGACGTGGCTCGCGGCGAGCAGCGCGACGGAGTGGGCAGGCTCGGCGGCCGGCGCGTGGGCGGCGGGCGGCAGCGGCGTGAGGCGGGAGGCGTCGAGCAGCGGCGTCATGTCGGCGCGGGCCTGCGGCAGCAGGTCGTCGACGGTGGTAACCGCGGCGGCGGTGAGGTCGGGGTAGTCGGTGGTGGTCACCCGCTCACCTCCAGCGGCAGGGCACTCGGCCGGGGTAGCGGTGCGGGCCGGACGGTGCCGGCGGTGAGGTCGGCGAGCAGGCGCAGCACGTCGGGGCGACGGTCGCGGGCCAGCGGGAAGGCCGCGCGCACGGCCGGGACGGCGTCGAGGTCGAGGGTGAAGCGCAGCGTCTCCCCCGCCCGGTGCGCGGGTGCCTGCGCGACTATCTCGCCGTTCGGGGCGATGACGCACGAGAGGCCGAAGTAGTCGACGGTCACGCCGTTGAGGGTTTCCGGCCCGGCGCGGTTGGCGGCGACGATCCACATCTGCGATTCGAGGGCGCGGGTCTGCAGCTCGGCGAGGAACAGGTCTTCGCGGGTGCCGAGGGACGAGACGATCGCGAGCATCACCTCGGCGCCCAATGCGCGGGCGACGGCCCAGTATTCGGGGAAGGTGCGGTCGTAGCAGATCACGCAGCCGAAGCGGGTGCCGAACAGGTCGGCGGTGGCCGGGGCCTGGCCGGGCGCGAAGTGGTACTTTTCGTCGATGTCGACGTCGCCGACCTTGCTTGCCGGCAGCGAGAGTTTCCGGTAGGCGGGCACTGCGCCGCCGTCGGGGGTGCGCCAGGTGACGACCTCACCCGCGGGGTCGACGAGCACGACGGAGTTGTGGGTGACGTCGTGCGCGGTGCGCTCGTACAGCCCGAAGGCGATGGCGCAGCCGAGTTCGCGGGCGAGGTCGCCGAACAGCGTGGTGGCCTCGCCGGGGACGGTCTGCGCCCAGGGGGTGCGGTCCACGTCGTGGCTGGTGCAGAAGTAGGGGGTGGTGATCAGTTCGGGCAGCACCACCAGGTCGGGGACGGCGCCGGTCGCGTCGGGTGCGGCGGCGGTGCGGACGAGGGCGGCGAGCCGGGCCAGGTTGCCGAGGAGGTCCTCGGTGAGTTCGCCGGCCTGGACGATCGCGACGTCGAGGGTGCGCGGATGCAAGAGGGAACCTCCGGGTGTGGGGTGGCGGGTGGGGGCGCGGCTCGGTGCACGCGCCCCCACCCGCCGCTCGGGGTCAGGCGGCTTCGGCCTGAACGGTGGTGCGGCTCTTCATCAGTGGCTGGATGCGGGTGCCGAAGTTCTCGATGCCCTCGACGAAGTCGTCGAAGGTGAGCATGATGCCCTTGATGCCCTCGATCTCGGCGACCTCGTCGAGCATCTTCGCGACGGTCTCGTACGAGCCGACGAGGGTGCCCATGTTGAAGTTCACCGCGCCCTCGGGCAGGGAGATGGTCTTGGCGGTCGAGACGTCGTCGGCGGTGGCGTCGGCGGCGGACTGGTCGGCCATGTAGCCGAGGGCGGCGAGGTCGGCGTTGTCGTGGTAGTCCTGCCACTTCGCCTGTGCCGCTTCGTCGGTCTCGTCGGCGATGATCATGAACAGAGTCAGGGCGCCGACGTCGCGGCCCGTCTTGTTCGCCGCCTCGACGAGGGTGGCGGTGGCGTCGGAGATCGCGGTGGGCGTGTTGATGCCCGTGCCCATGATGAAGTTGTAGTCAGCCATCTCGGAGGCGAACTTCATGCCGCTCTTGGACTGTCCGGCCGCGACGATCGGCACGGCGCCGCCGGTGGGGCTCGGCGAGAGGACGCACTCATCCATCGTGTAGTGCTCGCCCTTGAAGTTGCTGACGCCGTCGGCCCACAGCTGCCGCATGACGGTCACGTATTCGGTGGCCTGCTGGTAGCGGTAGCCGAAGTACTCCTCGCCCGGCCACAGGCCCATCTGCGTGTATTCGTTGGGCGCCCAACCGGTCACGATGTTGACGCCGAAGCGGCCGGGGGCGATCGAGTCGATGGTCGACGCCATGCGGGCGACCATGGCCGGCGGGAGGGTGAGGATCGGGGTGGAGGCGAACAGCTTGATCTTCTCGGTGACGGCCGCGAGGCCGGCCATGAGGGTGAACGACTCGAGGTTGTGATCCCAGAACTCGGTCTCGCCGCCGAAGCCCTTGAGCTTGATCATCGACAGGGCGAAGTCGAGGCCGTGCTTCTCGGCCTTCTGCACGATCGTCTTGTTGAGCTCGAACGACGGCATGTACTGCGGGGCGCTCTTGGAGATGAGCCAGCCGTTGTTGCCGATGGGGATGAAGACGCCGATTTCCATGTCGCTCCTGAAGCTGCGGGGATTCGAAGAAGCGGTGGGGCAACACTGCCCTGCTCGCTATGACTTCGAATGTATGCAGGAGTTATTGCCGGATCGGAGCCCGTGGGTAACGGACTTGTTGCCCCGGTTAACGATCTTTGACGCGCTCCGCACGTCCCACTTGGCCGATGGGGGCCGCACTCCCCCGCTGCACCCATTCCACAGCGAAGTTCCGGTGCACCGGCGCGCCCGCCGCGCCGTCGATCCGCGCGAGCAGCAGTTCGGCGGCGGCTGAGGCCATGTCCTCGAGGGGCTGGCGCACCGTCGTCAGGTCGAACATCGACCAGCCCGACGCGTCGAGGTCGTTGTAGCCGACGATCGACACGTCGTCGGGCACGAGCAGGCCCAGGCGTTTGGTGGCGTCGAGGGTGCCGTAGGCCATGTAGTCCGTCGCGCAGAACACCGCCGTCGGCCGGTCCGGCCGGCTCAGCAGCTCCATGCCGCCCTCGTAGCCGGTCTTCGCGTCCACCGCGCCGCGGTGAACGAGCGTCTCGTCCAGCGGATGGCCGAGCTTGTCGAGCCCCTCCCGGAAGCCGCTCTCGCGCAACTTCACGCTCGGGTTCTCCAAAGGGCCGGAGATCAGCCCGATGCGCCGGTGCCCCATCTCGATCAGGTGGTCGGCGACGAGCCGGCCCCCGCCCACGTTGTCCGACGTCACCCGGTCCACCCGGCCGGCCTGGCTACCGTCGACGTCGCGGTTGAGGATCACCAGCGGGATCTTCCAGTCGATCATCTCCGACACGATCGGCGAATCCAGCCGCGCCGAGATGAATACGACCCCGTCCACCAGCCCGCCGCGCAGCGCCAGGATGTCCTTCTCCAGCGACCCCTCGGTCCGGTCGCTCATCAGAAGCACCCGGTAGTCGTGCTGTGCGAACCGGTCCTGCAGCGTGTTCACCAGCGTCGGATACGACGGATTCCGCAGGTCACCACTGACCACCGCGATCGACGACGACCGCCGCGTGATCAGGCTCCGGGCCGTGATGTGCGGGACGTAGCCCATCTCCTTCGCCAGGGCCTGAATGCGCTCGCGGGTCTCCTCGATGACGCGCGGGTCGCCCCGGAGGGCGCGGGACACCGTCGACTGCGACACGCCCGCGGCGCGTGCGACGTCGTAGCTGGTGACCGACTTGTTGCCCACGCACGGATTCTAGGTGCGCACCGTCCCTCCCGGCGCTCAGGCTTGCACCCGTCGGCGACGGCTTGGACCCATTGCAGTACGCCGTAGGGGGTGCAAGGTAGCCACTACGGGTGCAAAGCCGCCACGAGCCACTCAACATCCACTCCGGTGGACGACGCGGGTCGACAGCTGACCACGCAGAGGGCGACGGCTGCGACCTTCGACAGTCTCGACCCCCCCGACGTCGCTGGTCGGGGTGCAACTGCCACGGCGCCCAACGGTAACCCCGCGACTCCTTAGCTGATGACCGAATCGTTTGTCACCGCAGAATTCAGGAGGGCGTGGAGGTCACCCTCGTACCACCTACAGAACAATGGAGAATATCGCCGCCCAAGTATCCCGTACGCACGCTGCAGCCATTCCTGGACGGCGCTGCGGGACAGTGATACCTCAGTCTTGAACCGGTCCCAAAATCGCGCCCTGATCAGCGCTATCGCGATACGCTCGCTACGCAGATCACTGCAATTTCGGCCGCTTCCGTGGAGGTGCCGTGGTATGACGAACGAGGCACATAGCGCAGCCCCGGGGTGGTATCCGAGCCCTGACGGCGGCATGCGCTACTGGGACGGCAGCCGATGGTTGGATCTTCCCGCACCCCAGCAGCCGAACGCCGGACCACCACGCTGGAAGTCCCTGATAAGGAAGCCGATCGCGTGGAGCATCGCGGCCCTCCTCGCGGTTGTGGCGGTCGCGGGCATCGCCTGGAAGGTATCCCACGATGCCGAGATCGAGGCACAGGTTGCTGCCGCCGAGGCTGCGGCGTCGGCGGCAGCACAAAGGGAAGCCGATCGGATCGCGGCCGAGAAGGCAGAGCAGGAACGACGCGCAGAAGCAGAGCGTTCCATCCGAAGAGTGGGGGTCACTCAGATCGAAGCAAGTATCAAGCAGATGGCCGAGAAGCACGCTAATTCGTCGATCATCGATGGACCGATCCTCTCCGTATCGTGTTCGCCGGTCGGAGGTGGCTCCATAGATGATCTCACTGAGCTGACAACGATATTCGAGTGCTTCGCGGCAACGAAAGACAACGGCGATGGCACGATGAGCGGCTACAAATACAACGCGACCATGAACTGGAGCACGGGAAGTTTCACGTATGGGTTCGGGGCCCCCTGATCGCCACGCCGCTCCGGATGTCGGTGCATATTCATTCCACGGAGAACAGGGCCCCCAGAGTTGCCATCACCGTATCGGAGATCATGAGCGGAATTTTGCATCCGTCGGCGTTCGGGTTCGCCGGGCATCCCTTCGCCACGAATTCGTCGTGCTGCGTGTGAACATGCTGGAGCATTTCGCTCAAGCTCTCGTGATATGACGCATCCACGCTTCGCATCGCGGATCGCTCGAAGAATTCGATATACGCGCGCCGCTCATACATGCAAGCGACCGGATCCACATCCTCGCGACATGATGTCGAAGTCATCTGCTCGAACTGTTCCGCCATCGACGCCGCCTGACGTGTGGTTCGAGGGGCAGGCGGAGCCGTCGTCGCGCGCGCGGCGGAAGTGGAAGCAGTCGTCGACCCGGGAAGGCCCGCCGCCCGATCCGGGGCCGGGTCACCACCGGTCGACGATCCGCATGCTCCGAGCACGACCACAGCCACCGAGACGACAACCGCGATGAGAATCCTCATCGTCGAATTGTCCCACTGTCCCCAACGGCTCAATGTACAGATCGAAGCGAAAACTACTGCAATGTCCAGCGTTTCCGATCCCTTCGAGCTGATACCGAAATGAGCCCATCGCCTTCAATAGCAATGCGATGCCGCGAATTCTGCAATAACCAGCTCATGGCCCCAGCAGTCATCCGATCTTGGTCCACGTTCCGCAGCCACTGGACTTGAAAGCTACGTCCGACGAACTGATGGTCACCACCGACGCCCCTGACACGTTGTCGTTGGTGATGATGTCGTCGAACTCGCCGGAAGTACCAGAAAGTCGCTCCCAATAGCAGTTCGACCCGCCGGCGGTCCGATACGTCCCGGCGTTGATGTCGCGCCCGACGAGGTGCATGCCGTTGCCAAATGTGGATTTGGCTGCGTCGGCCTCCCTCGGCAGCAACGCTGCCTCGCGCTTGTCGAGTTCCGCCGAACGAGAGTCTGCCGCCGCGTGCGCGTTGTCGGCGGCGCGCTGCGCGGTTGAGGCGGCCGCCGCCTGCTTCTTCGCGTCGTCGAGAGCTGCGGCGGCCTCCGCCTGTTCGGTCGCGAGTTGGGCGCGCTGATCGGAGACCGCCGCAGCGACGGAGGTGTCAATCATCGCCTGGTTCTCCTCGTCGGAGGGCGTACCGGCGACACCGATCCCTACGCCCATGGCGAGGGCGGCGACGATGCCGACGATCCACGGCCAGCGCCGCGGCTTCCGAACCGGGCCGGGCTCTGACTCCGGCTCCGGCGCATACGGCGCGGCGGGCACAGACATGTTCTCGGTCATCGACAACGTCCTCGAAGGTGTGGCGGACCACCCCGACGCGGCACCGCAGTTGATTGAACGATGAAATTGATAGCAGGTGTACCCGACAAACGTCGCGTTCGGCGCGAACCTGGAATTTCATACAAACTGCACGTCCGAGCTTCTGGCGTGCCACCGCTGTACAAGCTCCCCCGATTGGTAATCTCAGCGACTGAAGCACGCGACCCGAGTTCGGCCGCGGGGGACGCAAGCGGCAGGGGGGTGACGTGGCACAAGGCGATGACCGGTGGGTCGAGGTCTCGAAGTCGGCGTTTGCTCACGAAGCCGACGGTTTGGCGATGCTCCGCTACGTCGTTCCGAAGGCCTCCCCCTACCGCGCGTGGACGAACTTCGAGTTCATGGACAATCATGGCCAGTGGCACGAGATCGACGCTCTCGTGCTGGGCCGGCGGCGCCTGCACCTGGTTGAACTCAAGCACTACACCGGCTTGCTGCAGGGCACCGAGACGAGCTGGGTGCGCACAACCCTCGGCGGCAAGACCCGCACGCAACGCTCTCCGCTGCTCATCACCCGCCGCAAGGCGCAGCGGCTGGCGACGCGTATCGAGGAGGAGGCCCGCAAGGTCGCCCAGCAAGCGGGCCTGAACGTGGAGAAGGTGCGCCGCGCGCTGCCCTTCGTGCAGGAATCGGTGTTCCTGCACGGTTCACCGTTCAAGGTCGAGATGCCCGATCTGGCGAAGTCAGGGCTGTTCGGTCCGGACGGATTCGAGGACGAGACCGGCCTGCCTGGAATCTCCACCCGGCTGCTCGAGCCCCCTACCGAGACCAAGCGGGTCGACGAGGACCTGTCTGTCATCATCGCCCTCGCGCTCAAGAACCTCGGCATCGCCCGCCGCACCGAACGTGACGCCGGATCGTGGACGATCACCGGCACTCCCCTGGCCAGTGGCGACGACTGGCAGGAATGGGCCGCCACGCACAAGGGCACCGACGAACGAGGCCGCGCCCGCGTCGTCTCGTTCCACCGCGGTACCCCGGTGCAGGCGCGGGCAGCGTCGCACCGACGCATGCAACGGGAGTTCTCGCTGCTGTCCTCGCTGCGGCACGACGCGATCGTCGCCCCCGCGACCTGGTGCAGGACGACGACGGCAACACTGTCATTGTCTACCCGGACATCCCCGACTACGAGCCGCTGGACCTTGCGCTGGCAACCCGCACCCTCACCGCCGAGCAGCAGCTGCGGATCCTCACCCAGATCGCCGAGGCCGTCGCCTACGCGCATCGCAACCACGTCGCGCATCGCGGCCTCGGTCCGAGCACCGTGCTCGTCCATACCGACGCGCTCGATCGGGGCGATCTGGCTGTCGCCGACATTCGCTCCGGACTGACCGCCCTACGGGCCGCGGGTTCAGGGCCACTTCCCGCGGTGGACTCCGGTGCGCTGCGGGGACTGAAGTTCTCGGCGGCGTTGCCGGAGCAGTTGGCCAAGCAAACCCTCGCGGCGCGGATTGTCGATCGGCTCGGCGCCGTAACCGCTCTCGCAAACACAGTTCTCGTGCGCGGCAGTTCCTAGCAGGAAGTGCCGATCGCGCACGTCTCACACCGACATTCCGACCCAGAGAAAGATCCGCCGATGGTTTCCCCGATGCCGACCCACGAGAAGCACCCTGCGTTGCTGTCCGACATCGATCGCGGGCTGATCAAGATCCCTCAGTTCCAGCGCGAGTTTGTGTGGACACTACAGAATTCCGCCAATCTTCTCGACAGCATCGTCAAGGGATTCCCCGTCGGTACCTTCATCTTCTGGAATACTCGCGAGCGACTGCGCACCGTCCGCAACATCGGGGCGGCCACCCTACCCGATGCGCCCGACGGTGTCGAAGTCGCCTTCGTTCTCGACGGTCAGCAGAGATTGACCAGCCTTTATGCGGCGCTGAAGGGTTCGAAGATCGCGAGGCCGTCCGGTGCAATCGACGACTTCTCGCAGATCTTCCTCGATCTCGGCGCCAGCGAACACGATCAGATCGTCATTACGGACATATCCGAACTCGCTCCGGGATCGTGGATCAGCCTGCACGACCTGTTGCACGGCGGCACGAAGGTGGCACGGACCTACGCCGACGAGTACCTCGACAACATCGACGAGTACCGGCGCCGCCTCGATTCCTACGACTTCCCCATCGTAAAGGTCTCGGATGTCGAGATCGATGTTGCCACTGAAATCTTCACGCGCATCAATGTCGGCGGCAAGTCGCTGACAACCTTCGAGATCATGGCCGCGAAAACGTACGACGAAACCCGCGACTTCGACCTGACAGCACGGTTCGACGACCTTGTCACCCGATTCGAAGCGGTGGAATACGACACCGTCTCGGATGCAATTCTGCTTCAACTCGTTTCTATGATTCTCGACGGCGAGTGCACCAAGAAGTCGATCCTTCGGCTCGCGAAGAACGATTTCATCGACTGCTGGCCGCGCGCCGTCGACGCCCTCGAATCCGCGGTTGAATACTTCCGCGGCACATACCGGATCCCTGCCTCGAAGCTCCTGCCCTTCAACGCGCTGCTCGTACCGTTTGCCTACTTCTTCTACCACCATCCAGGGAAGCCGAATCCGCAGCAGCGCAGGCTTCTCGAAGACTTCTTCTGGCGCTGCTCGCTGGGTGGCCGCTATTCGACGTCCGCCGATTCCCGGCTCGGTCAGGACAAGCACCGGATCGATCGCATCCTGGCCGACGAATCGCCCGAATACGACTGGGCCGTGAACATCAGCCCCGACTTCCTGATTCGAAACGGCGTGTTCGTCACCAGTCGGGCGTTCGTCAAGGCGATCCTGTGTCTGTACGCGTACCAAGAACCGAAATCGTTCGAGGACAACGCCAAGGTCCACATCGGCAACGCGTGGCTCAAAGCCGCGAACAGCAAGAACTACCACCACTTCTTCCCCCGCTCATACTTGAAGAAGAAGGGCTACACCGATCGTCAGGCCAACAATGTCCTGAACATCACGATCGTCGACGATTACCTCAACAAGAGGCAGATTGGAGCAGACGCTCCGTCGAAATACCTGAAGCGATTCTCGGCAGCAAACCCAGATATCGACCGGGCGATGGAATCCCACTTGATCGGTGGAATACGACGGCTCAAGATCGTCTGGTCCGATGACTATGACGCCTTCCTCAGGAACCGTGCGGAACGCGTGAGCGCGGAACTGTCGAAGAGAATCATCGATCGGCCAGTTGATCGAGACGGGCAGGTCCCCCGCGAGGACGACCTGGACGAGGGCTCGCCGGAACGCATCATCTAATGGGACTCGGCCGACCCGTCGATCTTGACCGAGCAACCTGATCCGACGGGTCTGCGACGCACCCTGACGCAAGGCGCAGCGGCACTGCCGCGAGGACGACCGCCCTCGCGGCTCCTCAACCGAGTCGATCGCTCAACTCCCGGTAGTCGGGCACCGCCGGCCGATTGAGTTCCCCAGGTTGGCAAGGCCATTGATGGCGCCGCCCGATCGGTGGCTGACTATAGTCGCCACCGGTCGAGCGGCGTGTCATGACCGACCGTGCACTGGGGTTCGTTACCCAGACCACGGGTCAACCACGGGTCATCCGACCGAGCCGGCACCGGCGCGCGTTCCCGGGAGCGACAAGACCCGGCATAGACTTCGAGATCCGCCGAGCTGCTCACTCGACGCATTCGTCACGCCATCCCGCAAGCGGTGAGCCCTCCACCGGCGTCGATGGCCACAACCGACTCGTCAAGACGATCGAGCGGACAGCATGCGGATTCCGGATGCCGGGTGAACACCCCTCGTCGGATCCACTTTCACTGCACCCAGACCTGTTGTATTCAAGTCCCGATCAAATGACAGATTCCACACTGCTGGGCAATAGGCGCTCAGCCGACCGAGCGGAACTGCCCATAGCTCAACTCGAGCAACCGTCGGTCTGGTCGCTCCTCGCGAGACGTTGGGAGCACCATGAGTCGTTCGCCGTGCCGTTCCTTGAGACCGTGTTCGAGCATCGGCCCGTCAACTTCCTCGAGTAGATCTTGTCGGATCTCCACTACAAAATCCGGCGTGATTCCGAGGATCCGCGCATCGTAGGCCGCGTGATGGATCTTGCACAGTGCGAGCCCGTTGCTGACAGACGCAATTCCTTCCTCGTGGGAGTCGGGCATGATATGCGCCGCGTCAAGCAGCTCACCGTGCCCCAGAGCGCATACCGCACAATGGGTTTCGTACGCCCGCATGACCGTCGCCCGAAAGACCGGTTGGTGCAGGCGCCGTTTGGTCTCTGCCAGCACGTACCGTCGGAGGTGCGCTTCAGCCTTTGAATCGACATGGTGTAAGTCCCGGGCAAACTCGGTGGCAACAACGAATTGGTGCAGCGCAGGTTCCTCCGCCACGAGGTAGACCGGAAAGACTGGTTGAAACAGACCCGGCCCGACGCCGAAGAACCAAATCAACGGAGCCTGTTGATCCATGGCGGCTCGCAGACCACGATTGTCCATGTGGTCTGGATTCTCGCCCGTCCATTTGTAGCGGAGAAGTCCGTCCGGTCCCACCGCATCTTCATAAGGGCGCTTCTCCCCTTTTCGACGATACACCGTGCTGATCGACAGGGCAGACGCCAGCTGGCGCGGCTTGCGGATGCCGCGCTGCGGGTCCATCAGCCGGAACATGGATCCGTCGATCTCGAAGTCGAGCAATTCCGCCTTGGAGATCGGATAGAGGCCGTCGTGGGTTCGGACAGCCAGGAACCTCATCGCCTCGCGTCGGAGCCGGGTATCGAAGTCTTCGACGCCATCACGAATTGTCGCTGCGTCTGACACTGTCCTCCTTCATGCACACGAATTGATCAAACACGTTCCGTCCCCGCTCCGGTTCGAGGAGACTCAGCAGGGGTTGGGTTCACCGATCTTGACCACCGAAAGCACCGCGTCCCCTTCACCGACCGGCTCACCCACGCTCGGGGTCTGCCCGACCACGATCCAGTTCGAATCCAGCACCTGATTTCGACCCCGGCCGGTGGCGTCGACGCTGCGCGAATAGAACACACCGAGCTCCTGAATCAGGTTCTGTGCGTCCTGGAGATTCATGCAGACGACCGGCGGCATGGGCACAGTCGTCACGACCGGCTGCGCCGGCACGGTGCTGGTGGCAGCGGCAATCGGGGCCGGAGGAATGGTCGATGCAGGCGCAGGCGTGGAGGTCGTCGACGACGGCAAGACCGGTCGAGTGGTGGAGGACGTGGCGGGCTTCGCCGAAGTCGACGTGACGGTGGGGGCGGCCGATGGCTCCGACTCCTCCTCGGCTCCACATCCGGACAGCAGTGTCACGGCGCTGGCGGTCGCCAGGAGCACCCCGACGTTCCGCAAGTGCCTCTCGGCACCCACCCGACCTGTCCTACGCAGACGCGAAGCGGTACTCAGCATGCAGTGTCTCCTTCATAGCGCTGGCCGGTAGACGCGGTGACTACCGCGCTCCCCACTAGGAATAGAAAGTTCTTTGGACACAAGGGAATCGGACACGCATTTGCCTTCGTTACAGGCCCTGCGCAGGACTCTCCGATTCCTGGTCTCAAGCCCACACCCCACGCTGCGCCAGCACCCACCGCACCGGATCGAGGCACCGGAAGGGGAAGATCCCGCTGTGGTGCAGTCGGTCTCCGACCGGTGACTCTCCGAGCGCCGACACGGCGAAGAACCGGCTGTGCAGTGAGGCACCGGTGTGCGGCTGGTCCACGGCCATCACCATCGAGCGGGCTTCGAGTTTGTCGAGGAGGCTGCGGACTTCCTCGTGCAGCAGTCTGCCATCGGCTTCGTTGTAGGGCGCGTACTGCAGGCTCGGGTCACGGGAGAACGCGGCGCCGCGCTGTGACATGATCTCGCTCCAGTCGCTGCCGTCGACATGCTCGAGGGCCTGCAGGGCGTCGAACTTGGAGAGGACGACCGCAAGATTCGGTGTGCTGTCGCCGATGATGGACAACACGGTCCGCAGCACCGAGCGGGGGTCGCCGCCGACGCGTTCCTGAGCCGGGACCAGGTCGTGGAGCTGCTGCCGGACGGATTCGACCTTGAGCGGATCGAACATGAACACGACGCCGTCGGCCTGCGCGAAGAAGCGCAGGTGCGCGGCGTGCGCGTTGTCCGGGTTCTCGAGGTCCTCCCCTGCCACGTCTCGCAGCACCAGGTACTGTCGAATGCCGTTCCACAGGCCGAGGCTGAAGATCAGCGGCTCCCGCTGGTACGGGTTGCTCGTATGGGCGGCGGGGGTGGATTCGAGGATGCCGCGTTCCTCGTACAACGGCCTCTCGTAGAGCTCGCGGTAGGCCTGTTCGGTCTCGGAGGTCGCGGGCTCGACCACACAGTTGAGCCGCTCGCCGAGCAACTGCAGGGTCTTGACGAGGACGGCGATGTACACGGTCTTGCCGGTGGCGCGGGCGCCGGCCATCGCAACACAGGTGGCCTGGGCGCCACGCCACCCGGTCGGCAGCCGATAGTGGCACGCCGGGCACACCTCGGCGACCGGGCCGCCGGCCTTGTCCTCGGCGTCGCTCACCGGCGGCGCCCAGTCATCCCCGGACCCCGAGGGCCGCTGGAGCTCGACGACCTTGCCGGACCGCACGGGGCTGCCGTGGAAGACCGTTGCGACGTCGTCGACCTCGATCTCGTCCGGCGCGGTCGGGGTCCAGGCGTAGCGGTCCGACGGGAGCACCGTGAAACAATGTGGGCATTTGGTCATCGCCGCGCACCTTCCGATTCCGTTGTCGCCGACAGTCCTGCCACGAGCGACGTCACCGTTGCGAACAATTTCTCCGGGCTGGAGAGCCAGTCGGAATCCGTGCCTGCCGTTTCGCCGGTGGGCGGCACGGCGGTGCCCAGGCCCGCCGCAGCATCCGAGGTGTCTGCACACAGGATCACGGGCCGCCGTCGCACACCCGGCACACCCGTGCCGGTGTGATCGGCGGGTAGTGCGTCGGTCACGGTGAATACCAGCGTGGGGGTGTTGTAACTCGACCGGTCGATCTCCGCGGAGCGGAACCCCACTCCCAGTGGCGCGGCGTCCAGTTGCGCCTGGACCTGGTCGGCGACGTGCCGCAGCTCGACGACGGGCAGCGACCTGGAGGATCGGCCGATCAGATTGACCTGCAATTCTTCTCGGATTCCGATCACCGCCGTGATACCGGTGAGTACGTCCACCGCCGCGCGAACACTGCCGTCCTCGATGAGCGGCAGCATCGACATCGTCGTATCGATATCCACCTCGACGCGCAGCCGGCGCGCCTCGGGCAGCCGGTCCGCGCCGAGGGCGCCGCGTGCCGCGGACCGCGCGCGGGCGCCGAGATCGCTGAGCGGGACGTCGACCACCGTCTTGCGGGCCGTGACTGCGAGACGCTCCCCCGCGGGGGCGATCGTCGCAAGCTCGACGTGGTGAAGACCCGACACGTCCAGCGGTGTCAGCTCGGCCCGATCCGGGTCGGCGCTGCGGCTACTGTCCACCCCGATGGTGGCCTGCAGCACGGTTCCCTGGGGAAACACCACTGCGCCGCCCCCGGGGCGAGCGGCCACGACGATCTCGTGGGTGACTCGGGGCAGCACAAGGAAGCCGGGCTTCGGGTAGAGCGCGGACGCCTCCGGGGCGCCGTCAGGCGTCATCGCCTGCACCTGAACCGTCACGGTGGTCGCATCGACCGTCACGGCCAGCGGCTGGTGCGGCAGGTCTACCACCCCTGCCCCGTCGAGCACATATCCGGGCATCAGTCTCGTCCTCCCCGTATCCACGCACTGCACATCTGCACTGTCCTCACACCCGCCTCGGCGTCGCCCGGCCCGGCGACGATCGATCCGCGTCAGCTCGGCGCTCGTCGAGCCAACTCCGGACGAACCCGGCGTACATGTCGCACGCGTAGGCGACGTCGCGGTGTCCCCGCAGGTGCAGTTCCTCGCGGATCGCGTCCATCAGACCGTGCACCCCCAGGGGGCCGCAGTAGTCCGGCCGTTTCATCACCTTCGACGCCACCTCGTCCAGGAGGGAAGATCGCACCCCACGGGAACCGACCTCGAACCGTGCCAGAACGTCGCGCTGGTCCAGCACGGACCGCACCCGCGGCGCCGACGGAGAAGTGAACACAGCGTGTGCCATCAGCCAATAGACATCGAGCGCACCGGACCCCACCAAGGAGGCCAGCGCATCGACGACGAACCGTGCGTCCTCGTCCACCGCTCGGACGAGCGCCTCCCGGTGCCGGACCGGAAGGTCCGGGAAATGGCGGCCCGTTTCGGGTAAGGCCTGCGCCCGCAACGCCACAGTGAAGATCGCGAGCCGGGCGAGCAGATCCGTGGGAAGGTCCGCTTCGTAGCCTTCCGCGTAGTCCTCCAGGACGGGTAACACATGCACGTCGAGTGCGCGGCGCAGTGCCGGGCCGCTGATCGCAGCCCAGCGTTCCTCGTTCCGGATCAGCGCCCACGACACCGCGAGGCCGTCCAGGTACGGATCGGCCGCCCACCTCGACGCTTCCTCGCGAGCGCCGGGTTCGGCCAGATGGCGGACGAGCGTCTCGAGCTCCGGTCCCCACGGTTCGCGGACGACCACGTCCTGCAGAAAACGGGGCGCAACGGTCTCGGGAAACTCGCCGACGAGTCGGCACCATTGCTCCGCCGTCCAGCCGTGCCCGGCGACCAGCGCCGGAACATCGCTCGGCGCCCAGCCGCCCTCCCGCGCTTCGTGGAGTGCCCTCCACAACGCGACCGGCACCAGCTCGCTCCGTATTCGTGCTCGATCGAATTCTTGTTCCGTGAGGGCGAAGACGCCGTCGGCGATCAGCACACACTCGGGCTCGGCGATGCGCTGCGGGTCGGAGGCGAGCTCGTCGAGGTCTGGTACGTCCAACAGTCCGTCGACGAGCCATTCGAGTACGGGAGGCGCAAGCCGGGAGCCGAGCGGGCGCCCGGCGAACACGGGATGGGCGGCCAGTGCGGGCTGCAGAAATCTCACGCGCGTCGATGCGCAGACCGGCCCGACCTCCGCGACGAACGCGGCTCCGTCGACCCGATCGCACAGGGTCGGGATCACCGCCCGCTCGAGCACCTCGAAGGCCACGTCCACGCCGCGATCAGGGAGGAGGTCGGCGCGCACGAGCAGGTCGATCGTCTTGAGGGCGTCGAACGCGACGTCGCGCAGATTCCCGCCGCCTCGTGCGCGCAAGCGCAGATCGCCGAGTATCGCGTCGGCCTCGGCCTGCAGGTCCTCGGTTCGCGTGCACGACTCGAAGACAGCGAATTGCTCGGGTCTCGCCCGACGTACCCAGTGGCCGTCACCGAGCGCGCGGAAGGCGAACACGGTGCCGGCGAGCTGCCGGACCGCGGGCGTGACGGCGTTGTCAACCTGCCAGCGGGCGAGTGTTTCCTCCGCCTGCTGTGTGGTCGCACCCAGTCGCTCGTCCACGATTCCGACGATCACGTGCGCGAGATCGGGTGCGGTGGCGGCCTCCATCGGGGACTCCGCGAGTACGACCGAGGCGGCCTCGTCCAGTGCGTCGTGCAGGCCGGGGTCGGCGACGACGGCCATCGCCAGCGGCCACGCCTCGGTCAGGTCGCGATCACCCACACCGGCCGCGATCGCGTCCTGATGCGCGAGCGCTCGATGCGCGGTCTCGACGTCGAGCAGAACCGTCTGCGCGAGCACCGACCAGTGCGTCACCGGAACGAGATCGCCGTTCACGACGGAGTGCGGCTCGCCGTCGAGCTCCCCCAGTTCGGGAGTCTCGTTCTCGCCGAAGACGGTGCAGCCGGGACTGTCTCCGGGCAGGTCCGAAAGCGGAACGGTCACCAGGTTCGCGCCGCGTGCCACGGCGTCGTCGACGGAGTGCAGACGGTCGAAAGTGGACCATCCGAAACGACGGGCGGTGCCCGGCGACATGAAGTGCGAGACGGCCCCGATCCAGAGTGCGGCGGTGTCGGGATCCTCGCATCCGAGCACCACCGCCGGGCCGCCGCGCAGGGACCGCGCCACCGCGTCCAGGAGGACGCTGAAGACACCGATCCGCCAGGTTCCCGGATCGAGCAGGAATCCGAGTGCGGCGTCGCGATCGACGATCCCCCCGGGTCCGGGTGCCGTGGCCGGCAAGGCTGCCTCGGCGACCTCGTCGGCGCCGTACGGGACCAGCCAGTCCGTGGACCGCCAGCGCTCGATCGGACGCACCCCGTCGCCGGGCTCCGCACCGCGATCGAGCACGGCGTGGGCGAAGACATTCCCGGGGCGGCCGGAGGCGTCCGAGCCGGCGGGCACGGTGTGCCAATAGCATCCGGCCGCGTCACGGATGTGGGCGTACATGAGCCGCCGCGGCCGCCGGGCGATGTCCTCGACGGTCGGGAATCGGGGCATCGGCTGCGGGGATTCGAATCGGGATACGACTCCCGCGCGGAGCAGTTCCTGTTCGTCGGCGTCGAGGTCGCCGGCCATCTCCTTGACCTGCCAGCCGCCGCCGGATCCGGTGCCGGGCCGGTCGAACGAGGTATAGCTGAGCTGACCGAACCGTGGCGATTCGGTCTCGTCCATCCGAGCGGTCATCGCGCGTCTTCGCGCAACACGTCGTCACCGATGAGATGATCGCCGATGAGATCGAGCCGGATGTGTTCGATCGGTGGATCGATCAGCGCGATGGTGCGGCTCTGCTCGGGCCGCACGTCGGCGAATACCCGCACGTACCCGGTCAAGTCCGACACGTCGACAGTCCACGGCTGGCTCCACTCGCGATGCAGGCCGCGCGGATGGAAGCTCCGGGCGCCGGGCTGGGTTCGCCCGTCCCCGCGGACCTCCAGCGGCCGGCCGTCCCGAGCGCTGAGCGGCAGCCGGGTCTGGTTGTGCACCACGACGAACGGTGGGGCCGTCGGGAGTTCGACCTGTGAGGCGAGGCGCACGGCGAGCGCGACGCCACCACCGGCGGTCCGGCGAGTCTCGGTCGTGTACTCGATCCGCAACAGACCCGGGTAGTCGACGGTGGCGGGGATGCCCGCGATACGCTCGCCGGCCGTGTAGGCGACGGCGACGACGTGGACGGCACATCCCTGCTCGGGCAGCGGGTTCGACAGGTGCAGGCCGCCGTCGCGTTCGTACGCCGCTCGGGAGATCTCCGCGAAGGGGCGCTGTTCGATCGCATGCTCGGCCGGAACCTGTGGCGAGCTCACGTACACCGACACCGATGCCGCGCCCTCCGGCCACGGGAAGGTGAGCACCTGCTCGGTGCAGCGCTCGACGATCCGCACCTCTCGCGGCGCGGGCAGCGGCCTGGTCGCGATGACCGTGCGCCCCACCTGCACGTCTCCGTCGAGGACAGTGACGGGCGTGAAGTAGGCCCGCACCCAGCCGCGCGGCCAGGAGACGTTGCTCATCCGATGTTCGCCGTCGCCTCCGACGGTCACCGGATGGACCAGTCGTGCGGAGGTCGGCAGCCCACCGGAGACGTCGAGTGCGCCCGCCGCGAGCAGCGTCCGGTCGATGCCCGGCCGCGGCGCGGTCTCCGTTCGATACATCACCACGGTGCCGATGTCCGGTGGGGTCCAGCCGAGGTCGAAGTGCAGGTCGTCACTGTCGCCGTGGGTGGCGACGTGCAGGTCGGTGACGGGCTCGAGCACCGCGGACACGAGGACTTCCGCCTGTGCTGCCGGGGAGAGTCTGGTGTGCCCGTCGACGTCGACCTCGCAGATCGCGCGGTAGAGGTAGCGATGCCCACGCTGCGGGTCGCGGTCGACGAATCCGCCGAGATTCGGTTGGTCGGCCAGGATCCGGTGCCGTGGGTCGTTGGTCACGGGGGTCCGGCCGTCGAGCGGGATGCGCAGTACCCGCACGCGGGTGACCCCCGGCCACACCGACCACTGTCCGATCACGGCGCCGTCGTCCTCGACGACCACGAAGTCGGCGACCGGACTGAGGACATGTCCCTCCGCGATGAGAACGGGCTGGCGCCGCACCGCGTCGTGCTGGTCGCGACCGGCATGTGCCCACACCTGCAGGTGCCGCACCGCGGCGGCCGGAGCTGCGGTGTCCACGAGGAGGGTTCCGCGGGTGACACCAACCAGTCGCCCGGCCTCCGGCTTGTAGGGACGGTGCGTCTCACCGGCGACGACGCGGTACAGCACCATCTGTCCGGACCGATCCGGCAGCGGTGACCATTCGAGCAAGTGCCCGCCGCCCGGTTCGGCCGTGATGGTGATCGCCCCGACCTCCTGATCGGACTCCCCGTGCATGAACTCGCAGAAGTCCTCGGTGTGCAGGTCGACCAGGTACTCGCTTCCGGGAACCGGCGCCGGCGGAACCGGCGGTTCGGGCGCCGGCGCCTCCGCCGTCGGTGACGCCTCGGTAACGAACTCGCCGGGCTGGGCCGACCTCAGCACGTGGACGATTCCGTCGACCAGTGGTTTCGCCTGGCGTGGCAGCATCGGTTCGATCTCCTCGGCAGTGCGCCGATCGGACCGGATGATCTGCTGCAGATGCGTGTCCTTGAGCAGGCCGGGACGAAGACGGCCGTCGTCGATCTGCTGTTGTCGCCACAGCTGCAGAGCCTCGAAGACAACGTCGGGCATTGTTCCACTCGCTCTCAGAAGTTGATGCCGTCGGCGACGGGCGCAGCGAACGGCGCAGGGGCCGGACGGCCCGCGCGGTCGTGCGTCGGTTCGGCCGGTCGCAGCTCGAGGTCGGGCACCTGCGGAATCTCGACCGGTGCTGCGGGGTGACCGTCCGACAGCATGGTCCGCAGATCCTCCGCGGCGATTCCCTCCGTGTACTGGGTGGTGACCGCGACAAGCCCGCAGCCAGCGGGGGTACGTGTGGACACCGTCTCCGCGACGGTGGTGAGGCCCCGCATCGCCGCGGTATCAGTGAAGACAGCAGGGTCGAAGAACCCCTCGGCCGCAGGTTGTCCGACGCCGGCCAGGAACTCGTCGATGCCGTAGCGACGTACGGCCCCGTCGGCGCGATGTTCGATGGTGGCGAGCAGCTCGCGTGCCAAGTCGCCACGCGGCCCGGACAGCTCGCCGAGTGCCCGCTCCCACATCAGTGCGGCACCGCTCGCCTGACGTTCGCCGCGGTGGAATCGCAGGGACCACTCGTCGAGCGGAGAGCCGGACCCGGCCCCGGCCTTCGCGGCGAGCAGGGTGGGGTCGCGATCGATGTCGAGTCCTGCGGCACCGAGTGAGGAACCTGCGGAACCCACGACGGCGTCCCACGCCTCGGTCAGCCACCCGACACCGAACATGTCCTGCCGCAGCGCGTCTGCGACTCGCTCGACCTGCGCGGGCTCAGGGCTACCGATGCCGACGGCGCTGTGCCGGGGCATCCCCCATTCGATGCTGCGGCCGACTGCATGGGTGTGGTCGGTGACGCCGAGCGGCTTCGCCAGAAATGCTCCGAGTGCGCGATTCCACGACAGGAACTGCCGATACGCGGCAGTGAGGTTCTCGATCTCACGGAGGGCGGACCTGAGATTCCTCCGGTCTGCTGCGGCCGCCGCCGACGCCGCCTCGCGTTCGACGAGAAGCTGCTCGAGGTACTGCTGCGTGCGTTGGCAGATCCAGGCCACGACGCCCGCCCAGGCGAGCACGCACACTGCGATGACGGGCGCGCCGGTCCACCACGAGATCAGCTCCCGCCAGGCCAGCACGCCCGCGACGATCGCGGCGGCGAGGAGACCGAGCGTGGCGATGCGCACCTGGCGGAACATGCGCGCCTGCTGTTCGGCGCTCGCTTCGGCCAGATCGCGGGGCGCTTCGGCGGCGTTGAGTCGCTCAAGCAACATGCCTGCCTCGGTGATGCCGGCCGACAACCAGTCGGCGAGGATCGATCCGAAGGTGACCGCGAAGCTTCGGCGGACGCGGCCCACCCAGCCCGCCAGCGCGGCGCTCGTTCTCCGCGCGTCGAGCCCGATCGTCGGATCCTGTTCCAGCTCCCGCAGCCGTGCCTGGAAGTCTTTGATGCCGAGGAGGTCCGGGGCTTCGGCGGCGTGGACGTTGAGCGTCGCCGAGACGACGCCGGGGATGTCGGTGAACTCGTCGTCCGGTCCCGGCACAATGTCCGACGCCGATCGCAACACCGCTCGGTGCGCGCCGACCTGGATGGTCGGCAGGCCCGGTGACCGTTCGGCGGCGTCGGCGAGCGTGAGGGCGGCGCGAGCATAGTCCCGCCACAGCGAGGAGAGGTCGGGCGCCGCGGACTGTGGCGTGTTCGTCGCTCCGTCGAGAGCTGCGCCGATCTGCCGTGACGCCGCCTCGTACTCGGACCATCCGACCCTGCGGCCGTCCGCGTCGACACCGCGGACCACCACACGCCTGGCGCCCTGCACCGATCCGAACAGCGTGGACTGTGCCGCCGAAGCGACCGCGGCCGAGGCGCGGTGACCGACCCGGGCGGCCCACTGCGCGGGGGCGTTGCGCAGCACTGCGACGAGGAACGAGAAGAACATCGTCAGGGCATCGGTGAATTTCACCAGGCGCGGAGCGTCGGCCGGGGGCGCGCTCACGCGCTCGCCCTGGAGCAGGTGCCGGTGCTTGACCCACAGTGCCTGGGCCATCGTTCGCGTGGCAGCCGGGACGTCGTCGGCGTACACGACGGCAGTGCCGGCGTCGCGGGGCAACGGCAGCTGCCCGCCGAAGTCGAGCAGGTGCGCGCGCAGCTCGTGCTCGGCACGCGAGGTGTCGAGTCGGCGATAGAACGACCGCACCACCCGCAGCGTGCTTCCCGGCAGTACCGGCTGCTCGTCGAACGGGGCATGCTCCGCATCCGTCCACAGACCCACGATTCCGGCGATCACCGGGGCGGCGTGGCGGCCGACGTCGATCGGATCGGTGGTTACGGTGAGGGACTCGTGGCCCATTCCCGGACCCCGCGAATCCTCCGGTGCGACAAGCAGGTTGTGCCAACCGGCGAGCGCGACCGCGACGGAGTCGGAGGGGGTGTCGCCGGGACGACGCAACACCGTCCGCAGTCGAACGAGGCGGGCTCCGCCCGAGTTCGACGACAGGAGGTCGGCGAGCGCCCTTTCCGACTCGATCCGAACGGGATCGGTGCCGCGTGCTCCCGGCACGATCACGCACAGTCGCACCACATCGACGCGACGCGACGCGAGCACATCCTGCAGCACCACCGTTGTGTCCGCACCACAGGCGGTTTCGACGGCTGGGATGCGGGCACCGCCCGGCGTCACGCCGGCGTCGTCGACCCACACAAACGGTGCGACCAAGCCCGCCGTGGACAGGTCACGAAGGACGTCACGCACCCCGAGCGCCGCCCCTGTGGAGGCAAGGAACACCGTGAGAACACTCTTCACCGAATCGGCCATCTCAGAACTGACCCGCGTCGGGAATCACGAACGCGTGCGATGACGACGTCGTGGACGCCGCCGGCTCATGCACCGGCCGGTCCGGCTGCTCGGCGCGGTGCCTGCACTCCTCGATCAGATTCAGCAGCTCACCGGTCGCCCAGTACACGTCCGGCGCGATGTCCCGGAATATCGGAGTATGGGACGCAGTGACGCGATCGGTGATCGCCGAGAAGGTCCCGCCACCGGGTGCCGCGTCCTCCCCTGCTGCCATGTAATGCAGCCCGGTGAACTCCCGCACCCGGCCGAGCCATGTCGCGGCGTTCTCGGCGCGAGCGTCGATCGAGACGGCCGGGCCGGTGTCGGTGACCTGGGACTGCCATCCCGTACCGGTCTCGCCGGTCCGCAGCCACTGCGTGAGGATCGACTTGGCGGACACCTCGAGGATGCCGCCTGCCGGCTTCTCCGGGGAGGCGTCGTAGATCGCGCGCAGCGTCCGGTAGGGAAGCATCGACTGCATGACTGGCGATTCGTGCGACCGCGCCATCGCCAGCAGGACCGATTCAAGCACCGCGGGCAGCCAGTCGTTGTTGGCGAGGAACCGTGACGGCGGGGTCAGCAAGGGATGGGGAAAGTCGACCCACGCCGCAGAGGCGGCATCCCACACCCGCACCGGCTCGTCGTACGGTTCCGAAGGAAGGCGCAGGCGGCCGACTACGAGGCCGAGGAACCAGCCGGCGGTCAGCGCTCGCCGCTCGCTGTAGTGCATCGGCAGCGAGGCGGCCAACGGCCGGGAGCGACGCCACTGCCAGAACGACTCCTGCTGCGTCGGAGTCGAATCCGCCCACTGCTTGGCCGCGGGGGTGAGTACGGAGTCGTAGGCGAGCGGCGAGTAGTTCGGGTAGGAGCCGAAGATGTCGATGCGAGTCAACCGGTCTTCCTCGGTCAGCAGGCGCACGAACTCCGATCGGGTCTCGTGGTCGATCATCGGATTCTTCTGCAGTACCTGCTCGAGGGAATCCGCGACGGGCAGGTTGAGGAACGGCACCGAGGTGAACTTGTACCGGTACTCGACCTGCTGCCCCGGATGCAGCGCCTCGAGCGCCTGCTGATTGACGCTGGCGAGTGGTCGCGCCAGCGACAGCGCCTCGGCGAACTTCGCCTGCAGTCGCTCACGCCGCTCCTCGAGCGCGTACTCGGGGACGGTCGGATCCTCGATGTACTCCCGCAGCGACACGCGACAGAAGCGGTCGAAGGACTCCCCGGTGCGGCCGACGAACTGCCGAGCGCGCGCGAGCAGTTCCGCAGGTCGAAGGTGCAGGTCATACCGTGCGGCCGAGGGAATGAGCGCCTCGCGGGTTCCCGGATCGTACGGGAACGCGCGGGTCCGCCACGCCGATGTGCGCTCGAGGACGGGATGCTCCTCCCCCGGCGATTTGCTGCCGTCGATCGTCTGCCACAGACCGGTGACGACCCCGACGACGGCCCGCTTGACCGACTCCTCGAACGGCGGCGTGCCGAGACCGCTGGACGCGACCGCGAGCGGCAGGTCGCTGCGGTACTGCACCATGAAGTCGGCCGACGGGGTGAGCATCACCTCGTTGTTCGCTTCCGCGAACCGCTTGGGTACCCGATCGGCCTTGTCCGCGGGCCACGCACCGTACTGGTCGGTGGACAGGCGCGCCAGGCCGACGTCGCTCGCCGGCTTGCTGCGTGCCCGCCGCATCGACGTCTGCGCGTCGTTCAGCGCCTCGAGCAGGGGCTGCAGAATCTCCGGTACGAGCGCGGCCGCGACCTCGGCCACCTTCCCGGACAGCGAGGCGTACAGCTGGCGGTAGACGTTCTGGCTGCAGCTCGCGAGCACACGGTCGACGATGTCGGCGTCGCTCTCGATGGTTCCCTTGAGTGCGGACAGCGCCTGAGCGGTGTCGGCCGACTGTGCAGTGATGTCGGTCGGCGCCTGTTTCGCGAGGTCCTCCGCCCCGACCCGCACCTGGTCTTTGATGTGGCTGGTCAGCCGGTTCACGAGCGCGGTGGCGTACGGCAGGCCGAGGTCGGCGATCGCCTTCGCCACCGTGCGCTCGATGTTGTCGGCGAGAGTGCGGTGCCACTGGTACGCATGGACAAGCGCGTGCACTTCGGCGGACGCCGTGAGCGCCTGACGACGGGCACCGAGCACCCGCTGGATCTCCGGGACCCACTGGCTCGCGTTCAGACCACTGCCGGACGGAAGGTAGCCACGCAGTTCGGACTCGGTGACCTGACGCGCCATCCGAAGGCCGTCGCCCTGGGGCAGCACCACACCGGTCAGCCACGCACTGATGCCGACCTGCGCGCCCCGCGGATCCGCCTGAACGACAGGCAAACCCATCGTGGTGAGCACGGTCTGCCACTGGCTGTCGAGGATGGAGCTGACCTGATCGTCGTCGGACGCGGCATTGCCGGGGTTGCGGTGCCCGTCGAGCAGCCGGTCCACAGTGCTACGGGCAAGCCGCTGCGCCGAGTATTCGGCGTATCGGTCGCGGCCCATGCTCAAGCTCGAGAACCCGTATGTGCCCCACGGCAGGTTGTCCCACTGTCCGCCCCAGCCGATGTTGTCGCGCTGGCCGGACAGGCCCGCACCGTTGGTGAGGTCGTACTGCACGAACTGGCGCGTCGCAGCGCCGCTCATCATCATGCCCGCCAGACCACGAGCGAGGCCGCGGTAGATCGCCTTTTGTGAACCGTCGCCGAACGGCGCGCCCTCGACGCCGACACGGCGGCCCACCGGGAACACCCGGGCGAACGGCACCTTCTCGCCGGCGCCGTTCTGCTGGCCGAGCGCGCGCAGGATCTCGACATCGTGCTCGCGCGCGGAGCCGAGCTGGCTCGCGACGATCTCGCCGAGCATCGCGAGGGCGTTGGCGCGCACGCCGGTGGTGGCGCTGCGGCCGAGGCCGTCGAAGATGTCGGGGGCGACCATGAACACACCCATCAGCCGCGGATCGAGCTTGGGGATCAGCGTCAGCAGACGGCATACATCCAAGGCCATCGATGCGCCGGCGCCACCGGCCATCGACGAGACGACCAGGACGATCGGGGACTCCTCCTGCTCGAAGCTGCCCCCGCCGGGGACGTTCAGCGCGCCCATCTCGGTGGCGGTCTGCACGGTGAACAGCTGGTCCCAGGCGTGCTGCAGGGTCTCGCGAATTCCGCCGGCTTTGCTCAGCGTGATCATGCGGCCGAGGGCGCGGTACTGGCCGGCGCCGGACCCGATGGGCACCGTGACGGCGGAGGGATCCCGCGGGGCCCAGGTGGCGATCTCGTCGAGGCTGCCGCGGGCGGCGAACTGGTTGCTCAGCGCGTTGTCGAGCACCCCGTACGAGTCGCCCTGGGGGCCGCTGCCGAAGTAGTAGCCGCCCTGGTCGCGAACATTGCCGAGCCCGTCCGGCCCCGCCTCCGGCGCAGTGGGCACATCGATGCTCACGAACTGCCACCCACCCGGGATCCGGTCCACTCCCGCCGCGGCGAGATCGGACCGGAGCTGGTCCATCATGTACGCGAGCGTGACGGCACCCGAACCACCGCATCCGACTACGAGAAACCGCCTCATACCGGTCCTTCCACATCGAGAGAGAGCAAAGCTGGATTCCGACCGTCAAGCGCCGGGCGGACGGAACGGGTCGAAAGGCTGAGCGGCCGGCGCGGCGGACGAGCTCGAACCGCTGTGCGGCGCGGCACCGAATCCGGGACTGCCGCCGAATGCCGGTGGCGCACCGAATGTCGGTGCGGGCGCAGCGGTGGGTGCGCCGAAGGGATCGAAGGACGACTGCGGTGCGGGCTGCCCGTCAGGCGCACCGGCGCCCGGCGTCGCCGTCTCGTCGGATCCGACACGCTCACGCAGTCTCGCGAAGACGCCCGGTGCGCGACGGTTCAGATCCTCGATCAACCGGACCGGATTCGAACCTGCGCCGACGAGCAGGAGCACCGACGCGTGGTCGGCGGGTCCGGCCGGATCGTGGAGGATCACCCAGTTGTTGTGCACCGCCAGCGGCAGCCTGGCCTCACCTGTGCGCGGGTCGTGGTCGGGCTTCGCACCGGAGGATCCGAGCAGCCCACCGGCGTCGACACGGACGTACCCCGTGCCGACCGGGGAGAGCCCGGTCTTGGCTTCGAGCTCGACGCCGTCTGCCGTCAGCAGTCGCGCAGGCTTGTCCAGGTTCCGAACGATTTCGGTGAGGTCACCGTCGCGCAGCGTGAAGGGTGCCCCGTCCCGCAGAACGGCGCCGTCGGCGATCGTCACGGAGAAGCGCTGGGCCTTCAGGGTTTCGGCAGGAATGCGCGAGGCTCGCCACTTGAGCACATACAACAGAGCCAGCGGGATCGCGATGCCCAGGAACAGCGTGAGGAGGAAGGCCAGCAGGAACCGGCCACTGTCGAGCGGTTTCTGCAGCTCGGCGGTGAACGGCACATCGACCGGCATCGCGCGGTCGAGCTCCCCGGTGGGGGCCATCATCATCCGCACGGAACCGTTGAGGGAGCCGTTACCGGCCTCGGGCACGTCGAGTTCGATCGTCAGCGCGCCCTGCACGCCCTCGTCGACGGCCAGGCATCGCTCCGCGGAAGTCGCCGCGGGGTTCACCAAGGCCACGTCACCGACGCCGTCCGGCACGGCATCGATGCGGATCGGTTCCGCCGAATCGAGCCACACGCAGCCGGGGCCGCCGACCGGGATCTCCACCGGGAACCGACCGGCTCCCTCGACAGTGCCGAAGTCGATCCGGTTCGGCAGCGTCGGATAGCCGACCGGGGGCGCCACCGTCAGCGGCATGTCGACGTATTGGGGCGCCAGTTGAGTACCGGGCGCGATGACCGTCCCCGAGGCAGTCCGGGCATCGGCGGTGGTCACCTCGAGAGCGAGGCGCAGCGTCGCCTCACCCGGTGGCACCGACGTGAGATCCAGCTCGATCGGCTCGTCGATCCCGTTCTTCGGGATCCTCGACGCGAGCTCGTGCGCAACCCGAGCCGAGTCGACGAGCGACACCGACAGGTACGCGCTTCCGAGCAGGTCGGAGGGGTCGATCTCCCGACGGTCGGAGTCGACGATGCCGAGCTGTATCGCAGATGTCTTCTCGCCGCTGTGGATGGCGGTCACATCCTGTCCGAGCCACGCCGGGAAAAGGTTGCCCGAGATATGGATGTTGGACTTGGAGCGCGCCGCGGGATCGGAGCCATCGGGGTCGACGAACACGAGAGCCCACATGCCCTGCCATTGCCCCGGGTTCGCCGACGCCGGCTGGCGCAGCGTAAACGACACCGACCGCGCCGACAACCAGCGGTAGTCGACGCCGACTCCGTCGACGTTCAGGCTGCGCGGGGCGTTGTCGCGCGGCATCGCAAGTTCGGCCCCGTCGGGCGACACCAGTGTGGGTACGAGCCCGTCCGCGTCCGCGAAGCCCAGGACTGTCACCGAACCAATGGAGTTGTCGAGGACGAAGCGGTGCTGCGCTTCCTCGCACACCTGACCCACACATACGCCCGTCTCTTTCTCGAGCGGCGCCTGGCCCGGACTGCTGAACGCGTCGAACGCGAAGAGCAGGTCATCGATGTTCTGGGCGAGGTAGAAGTCGCCGGGTCGGGGCGAAGTCCGGTTCCCGCACGCCTGCCCGGCGGCGGGTTCTCCGGTGGCGATGGAACGCATCAGATCGAAGTCCCCGGCCTGCGCAGTACCGGCCGCGAGCCCCACCGCGAAGGTGACGATTCCCGACGACCGCAACTGGTCCGCGATACCTGCGGGCCGGCAGATCGACTCGCGGGCAGCCGCAATGACCTGCTGAACGCCTGCGTCGGTGCCGAGCGATACTCCTGGGGCGTAAGGCTTCTCCGCGTCCCGCGTCGTGAAGTCGAGCTTGCCGTCGGAGAACCAGGCGACGGCCTGGCATCTGTTCGAGGCTGTGGACGAGCGGTCGGCGAGAGCGCCGCGGGCACCGTCGAGAGCGGCCCAGTAGTCGGTGTCGACACCGTTCGTCCGGGATCGGAACCTGTCGACCTCGTCCTGCAAGGCAGGCAGGGACCCACCGTCGAGGCGGGTCCACGGCGCGTGCACGGTGAAGTCATCGGAGAAGCCGGCGACCGAAACGTCGAGCGCGACCCCGGCGGAGCCGCCGAAGGAGCTGAGCTGTTCGAGCAGGTAGTTGGCCGCGGAGACCCGCGCCGCCTCGGGGTCCGAGACCTGCAGACTGCCGGATTCGTCGATCATCAACAGCAGATCGCCCTCGCGCTGGGAGGCGAGACACCCGCCGAAGTCTCCCACCGCCGACTGCTGCGGCGCAGCCGATGCGGCCGGTGCCGCCACCACCAGAGAGCCGAGCAGCACTGCCGCGAGCGCAGCCACCTTCTTCACAGTCGACCTGCCCATTCCGCGATCTGCCATGCTCCGATCGCGATGCCCACGAATCCGAGCACAACGACGGTCCAATACGTCCCCTGCACGGCCTTCGAGCCCGCGTAGACCGGCCGCGCCCGCTGCTGCATGTCGGCGACCGTGTGCTGCGCAAGCAGGTAGAACGCGGCAGGACCGGCCAGCAACCACCCGATAAAGGCGAACACGGTGGAGCCACCCGACAGGGTGAGTGCGACGGCAGTGAGTCCCAGCAGCGCTACCACGCCGCCGCCGATCAGCCATGCGCGCGGCGGCCTGCCTTGCGAAATGGCCGTCACGACCGGACGCTGCTCGACAGCGAACGCGTCGGCAGGCGCCCCGCCGAACCCGGGCGTCGACCCGCCGGGCCCCGCGAACGGGGCGGCCACGCTTCCGAACGGCTCGGGGGGTGGCCATGGCGACTGGGATCCACCCGACCACGGATCGTTTGCGTCGTCCCGCGAGCTCGAGTACTCGCTGAAGTCGAACGGATCGGTCGAGGAAGACACGTACTTCTTTCAGGGTCGGGCAGGGCGGGCCCGATACG
>NZ_JAALEH010000076.1:0-27775 GCF_011058195.1 Rhodococcus sp. 14C212
GGTGACACCCCCCGTCGCTCCGCTCGCCCCGGTGACACCCCCCGTCGCTCCGGTCGCGAGGAATTCGACGGTGCCCGCGCCCTCGTAGTCGATGGCGTGCGCGGCGCGCCGGGCCGCCTCGAACAGCCGCTCCCGCATCCCGGGCGTGGCCTCGACGAGCGGCGACGGCGCCTCCTCGACCACCTTCTGGTGGCGGCGCTGGATCGAGCACTCCCGCTCCCCCACCGCCCACACGGTCCCGTGCCGGTCCGCGAGGACCTGCACCTCGATGTGCCGGCCCGTCTCGAGGAAGCGCTCGCAGAACACCGTCGGATCGCCGAACGCGGACTGTGCCTCGCGCCGGGCCGCGGCGAGCTGGTCGGGCAGCTCGGCCAGGTCGCGGACCACCCGCATGCCGCGGCCTCCGCCCCCGGCGGACGCCTTGATCAGCACGGGCAGGTCGGCCTCGGTCACCGCGGCAGGGTCCAGCTCGGCCAGCACCGGCACGCCGGCGTCGGCCATGATCTTCTTGGCCTCGACCTTCGAACCCATCCGGGCGATCGAGTCCGGGCCCGACCCGATCCAGGTCAACCCGGCGTCGAGGACCGACCGCGCGAATTCGGCGTTCTCCGAGAGGAACCCGTATCCGGGGTGGATCGCGTCGGCCCCCGCCGCGCGGGCGGCGGCGATGATCGCCTCGCCGCGCAGGTAGGTGTCGGCGGGGGCGGTGCCGGGCAGGCGCACCGCGGCGTCGGCCTCGGCGATGTGGGGGCTGTCGGCGTCCGCGTCGGAGAACACCGCGACGGTGCCGAGGCCGGCGCGCCGGCAGGAGGCGAACACCCGGCGGGCGATCTCGCCGCGGTTGGCGACGAGCACGGTGGTGACGGTGTCGGTGTGGTTCACAGCTGCCTCACATCCGGAAGACACCGAAGCTGTCGGTGCCTTCGATCGGCGCGTTGGCGATGGCCGACAGGCACATCCCCACCACGGTGCGGGTGTCGCGCGGGTCGATGACCCCGTCGTCGTAGAGCCGGCCGGACAGGAACATCGGCAGCGACTCCGCCTCGATCTGGTTCTCGATCGCCGCGCGCATCGCCTCGTCGGCGGCCTCGTCGAACGCCTGGCCGCGCGCCTGGGCGGCGGCGCGTCCGACGATGGAGATGACACCGGCGAGCTGGGCGCCTCCCATCACGGCGGATTTGGCGCTGGGCCAGGCGAACAGGAACCGCGGGTCGAAGGCACGGCCGCACATGCCGTAGTGGCCGGCCCCGTAGGAGGCGCCGAGCAGGATCGAGATGTGAGGCACCTTCGAGTTGGAGACGGCGTTGATCATCATCGAGCCGTGCTTGATCATGCCGCGTTCCTCGTACTCGCGGCCGACCATGTAGCCGGTGGTGTTGTGCAGGAACAGCAGTGGTGTGTTCGCACGGTTGGCGAGCTGGATGAACTGGGTGGCCTTCTGGGATTCCTCGCTGAACAGCACGCCGCGGGCATTGGCGAGGATGCCCACCGGGTAGCCGTGCAGACGGGCCCAGCCGGTGACGAGGGACGACCCGTAGAGCGGCTTGAACTCGTCGAAGTCGGAATCGTCGACGATGCGGGCGATCACCTCGCGCGGGTCGAACGGCACCTTGAGGTCGGCCGGCACGATTCCGAGCAGTTCCTCGGGGTCGTAACGTGGTTCGCGCACATCCGGGTGGGGCTCGGGGCCCTGCTTGCGCCAGTTCAGGCGACGGACGATGCCCCGGCCGATACGGATCGCGTCGGGCTCGTCGACCGCGTAGTAGTCGGCCAGCCCGGAGGTGCGGGCGTGCATCTCCGCGCCGCCGAGGGATTCGTCGTCGGATTCCTCGCCCGTGGCCATCTTCACCAGCGGCGGCCCGGCGAGGAACACCTTCGAGCGCTTCTCGATCATCACCACGTGATCCGACATGCCGGGAATGTAGGCCCCGCCCGCGGTGGAGTTGCCGAACACGAGCGCGACGGTGGGGATGCCGGCGGCGGACAGCTGCGTCAGGTCGCGGAACATGCGCCCGCCGGGGATGAACACCTCCTTCTGGGTGGGCAGGTCCGCGCCACCCGACTCGACGAGGGAGATGACCGGCAGCCGGTTCTGCATCGCGATGTCGTTGGCGCGGAACCCCTTCCGCAGGGTCCACGGGTTGCTCGTGCCGCCGCGGACGGTGGGGTCGTTGGCGACGATCAGGCATTCGACGCCCTCGACGACGCCGATCCCGGTGACGGTGCTGCCGCCGACCGGGAACTCGGTGCCCCACGCCGCGAGCGGGGACAGCTCGAGGAACGGGGAATCCGGGTCGAGCAGCAGTTCGATGCGTTCGCGCGGGAGCAGCTTGCCGCGTTCGTGGTGGCGCCGGACGTACTTCTCCCCGCCGCCGGCGAGGGCCTTGGCGTGCTCGGTCTCGAGTGCGGCCAGTTCGGCGGTCATCGCCTCGGCCGCGGCGGCGTACTCCGCCGAGGCCGGGTCGAGGGTCGTCTGCAGGATGCTCACGCGGTGTACCCCAATCGTTTCGCCGCGAGTTCGGTGAGGATCTCGGTGGTGCCGCCGCCGATGCCGAGGATGCGCATGTCGCGGTACTGCCGTTCGACCTCGGACTCGGCCATGTAGCCGAGCCCGCCGAACAGCTGCACGGCCTGGTTCGCGACCCATTCGCCGGCCTCGACGGCGGTGTTCTTGGCGAAGCACACCTCGGCGACGAGGTCGCCGTCGCCGACGAGGGCTCGCTCGACGACGCGCCGGCCGTACACGCGCGCGACGTCGATGCGCCGGGCCATCTCGGCGAGGGTGCGCTGCACCGACTGCCGGGAGATCAGCGCCCGGCCGAACGTCTCGCGGTCGCGGCACCACGCCACGGTGAGGTCCAGGCACCGCTGTGCGCTCGAATAGCCTTGGCCTGCAAGGGCAATCCGCTCCGAGACGAAGGCCTGGGCGATCTGCGCGAAGCCGCTGTTCTCGGTGCCGACGAGATTCTCGACGGGCACGCGCACGTCAACGAAGGACAGTTCGGCGGTGTCGGAGGCGCGCCAGCCCATCTTGTCGAGCTTGCGCGAGACGGTGAATCCTTCGGTGCCCTTCTCGATCACCAGCAGCGAGATCCCGGCAGCGCCGGGACGTTCGCTGCCGCCGGTGCGGACGGCGCTCACCACGAAGTCCGCGCGGCAGCCGGAGGTGATGTAGGTCTTGGCGCCGTTGACGACGTAGTGGTCGCCGTCGCGCACGGCGGTGGTGGTCAGGTGCCCCACGTCGGAGCCGCCGCCGGGTTCGGTGATCGCGAGGGAGCCGATGAGCTCGCCCGCGAGGGTCGGCTCGACCCACTTCGCGATCTGCGCACCGTCGCCGGCGGCGACGAGGTGCGGCAGGGCGATGCCGCAGGTGAACAGGGAGGCGAAGGCACCACCGGAGGCGCCGGCCTCGTGGAATGCCTCGCACACGGTGAGGGTGTCCGCCGCGTCGCCGCCGGACCCCCCGACGGCCTCGGGGAATCCGGCGCCGAGCAGTCCGAGGGCGGCGGCCTTCTTGTGCAGTTCGCGGGGCAGTTCGCCGTCGCGCTCCCACGCGGCGAGATGCGGCAGGACCTCGCGCCGGACGAAGGAGTGGACGGTCGAGCGCAGCTCGCGGCGTTCGGGGGTGTCCCAGATGCTCACTCGGTGTTCTCCATCTCGGGGTTCTCCATCTCGGGGTCCTCCATCTCGGGGTCCTCCATCTCGGGGTCCTCCAGGAGGGTCTCGGGGATGTAGAGATATCTGCTGCGCAGCCACTCGCCGAGGCCCTTGGCCTGCGGGTCGAAGCGGGCCTGTGAGGCGACGCCGCGGCCGAGGATGCCCTCGATCACGAAGTTCACCGCCCGCAGGTTCGGCAGCACGTGGCGGGTTACGATGAGGTTCTTCGACTCGGGCAGAAGGGTTTTCAACGCGTCGACGGTGAGGGTGTGCACCAGCCAGCGCCACTGGTCGTCGGTGCGCACCCACACCCCCACGTTCGCGTCGCCGCCCTTGTCGCCGCTGCGGGCGCCGGCGACGAGCCCGAGCGGCGCGTGCCGGGTGGGCCCGACGGGTAGCGGCGCGGGCAGCTCGGGCTCGGCGACGGGTTCGAGTGGGCGCGTCGGGGTGACGGGCGGGATCGGGACACGGCTGCCGTCGGGCAGGACCGCCGTGTGCGGCACCTCGGCGGCGTCGACGTAACCGGGGGTGAACACGGCGTACGGCTGGCCGTTGCCGGGCGGAGCGGTCAGCGAGAAGCCGGGGTAGCTGGCAAGCGCGTACTCGACGGCGACCGCGGAGAAGGCGCGGCCGACGACCTGCGGGTCGCGGTCGCGGACGGTGCAGCGCAGCAGGGCGCTGGCCGCCTCCTCCGTGTCGGCGTCCGGATGGTCGGTGCGGGCGAGGGTCCACTCGAGCTCGGCCGGACGGGCGGGCAGGCTCGCCTCCATCTGCCGGCGCACCAGCGCCGCCTTGGCCTCGATGTCGAGGCCGGTGAGGACGAACACCGCTTCGTTCCGGAATCCGGCGAGGGCGTTGAGGGAGACCTTCAGCGTCGGCGGGGGCGCCTCACCGCGGACCCCGGTGATGCGGACCCGGTCCGGTCCGTCCTGGGTGAGCCGGACGGAGTCGAGGCGTGTCGTCACGTCGGGTCCGGCGTAGCGGCCACCGGTCACCTCGTACAGCAGCTGGGCGGTCACGGTGCCGACGGTGACCGCCCCGCCGGTGTCCGGGTGCTTGGTGATGGTGGAGCTGCCGTCGGCGTCGATCTCGGCGATCGGGAAGCCGGGCCGCTCGAGGTCGGCGATCTCGGTGAAGAACGCGTAGTTGCCGCCGGTGGCCTGGGTGCCGCACTCGATCACGTGTCCCGCCGCGACCGCGCCGGCCAGGGCATCGAAATCGTCCCGGGCCCAGCCGAAGTGGGCGGCGGCAGGGCCGGCGATCACGGAGGCGTCGGTGACGCGGCCGGTGACGACGATGTCGGCGCCGGCGGTGAGGCACTCGGCGATGCCCCACGCCCCGAGGTAGGCGTTCGCGGTCAGCGGCGGCGGATCGGCGGCCAGGCCGAGTTCGGCGGCGCGGGCGATGAGGTCGTCGCCCTCGACGTACGCGACGGTGACGTCGAGGCCGAGCCGGCCGGCCAGGTCGCGCACGGCCGTCGCCAGCCCGGCGGGATTGAGTCCGCCGGCGTTGGCGACGATCCGCACGCCCTTGTCGACGGCGAGCCCGAGGCAGTCCTCGAGCTGGCGCAGGAACGTCTTGGCGTAGCCGAGCGCCGGGTCCTTCATCCGGTCCCGGCCGAGGATCAGCATGGTCAGCTCGGCGAGGTAGTCACCGGTCAGGTAGTCGAGTTCCCCGCCCTCGAGCATCTCGCGCATGGCCGCGAGCCGGTCGCCGTAGAAGCCGGAGCAGTTCCCGATGCGCACCGCGCGTCCGGCCGTGGGGGCGCTCACGCGGTGGCTCCTTCCGGGGCGCGGCCGCCGCCGGGCGGACCGGCGAACGCCTGTGCGAGGTCGAGCCACGCCTCGGCGTCGGGTCCGGTGGCGACGAGGTCGGTGTCGGCCCGGTGGATCCGCTGGGTCACCAGCCGGCAGAAGTCGAGGGCGGATCCGGTGACGGTCTGGGTGGCGGCGTCGGGCCCCCAGGTCCACTCCTGCCCCTCGGGGGCGGTGAGGCGGACGCGGAACGGCTCGGCCGGTGGGGTGCGGCCGTGCACGGCGAAGGCGAAGTCGCGGGTGCGGACGCCGAGATGGGCGATGTGGCGCAGCCGGTGCGTGGGGCGGCGGGTGACGCCGAGCGCGTCGGCCACGTCGCCGCCGTGGGCCCAGGTCTCCATCAGCCGCGCCGTCGCCATGGAGGCCGCACTCATCGGCGGGCCGTACCAGACGATCTTGGTTCCGGCGGGGACGGCCGCGAGGGCGTCGGCGAGGGCGCGACGGGCGGCACGCCAGTCGGCGAGCAACTCGGCCGGGGGGCGACGGGCCTGTTCCCGCGCCCCGTCGTCGACGAACCGGTCCGGATCGGTGATCTCGCCGAGCCCGGCGACGAACGCCTCCGGGTCTTCGACGGCGGTGAGGGCGGCGCGATCGGTCCACAGCAGGTGACCGATCTGGTGGGCGATGGTCCAGTCCTCGGCGGGGGTCGGGGTCGCCCAGCGCTCGTCCGGGAGGTCGGCGACGAGGGCGTCGAGGGACTCGCCCTCGGCACGCAGGTCGTCGAGAAGCGGTTGCAGCTCCGTCATGCGACCAGAGTCACACCCGGGGCGCAGAAAATCAAGCACTCGTGATTGTTTTTCTGGTTGTGGTCGCGCCTGCCGCCGATCGTGCTCCCGTGCGGCAACATTCGTCGCACACGGAACGGCGGATCCCCCAGGCTTCGGAGGACGGATGAGCGGCACAGCACCGGCCCCACGGGGCGGCAGCCGGACCGTGCCCGTCGCGGCCGTGCTCGGCTCGGTGCTCTCCCTGCAGTTCGGGGCGGCCTTCGCCAGCACCCTGTTCGACGACGTCGGCGCCCTCGGCACGGTGACGCTGCGGCTGACGCTCGCCGCGATGATCCTGTGGGCGGTGGTGCGGCCGTCGGTGCGGTACTGGCGCCCGGCGCAGTGGCGCGGCGTGGTCGCGCTCGGGGCGAGCCTGGCCGTGATGAACGCCTTCTTCTATGTGGCGATCGCCCGGCTGCCGCTCGCGGCGGCGGTCACGATCGAGTTCCTCGGGCCGCTCACCCTGGCCGCGGTGCTCTCCCGCCGCCCCCGCGACGCGCTGTGGGTGGCGCTCGCGCTGGCCGGGGTGGCGCTCCTCGGGGCACGCGGCCTCGGCGGGGACGGCGGCGCCCTCGACCCGGCCGGGGTCGGTTTCGCGCTGCTCGCCGCCGCCGGCTGGGCCTGGTACATCGTCGCCGGTTCGCACGTGGCCGCCACCGTCTCCGGCGCGGCGGGCCTGACCGTCGCCACCACCGTCGCCGCGGCGCTCGTGCTGCCCCTCGGTCTCGGAACCGCCGGCGCCGACCTGGCCGATCCCGCGATCCTGGTCGCCGGAGCGGCGGTGGCCCTGCTGTCCTCCGTGGTCCCCTACAGCCTGGAGATGCGGGCGCTGCGCGATCTGCCGAAGAACGTGTTCGCGATCCTCATCGCTCTCGAACCGGCGGCGGCGGCCCTGGCGGGCGCGCTGGTGCTCGGCCAGTGGGTCCAGCCCGTCGCGGCGGTGGGCATCGCGCTGGTGATCGTCGCCGGCGTCGGCGCCCTGCGCGGCAGCGGCGAGCCGCGCTAGCCGTCCGCGTCCCCAGGCGCGGCCTCCTGCCGTTCGTCCCCCGCCGGCTCGGCGCGGCCGTCCTGCGCGCGGTACGACGCGAGCAGCCGTCTTTCGGTGTCGCGCTTCGGGAAGACGAAGCACGCCAGGGGGCGACGACATCAGGCGCCGCGGACGATCATCCGCACCAGGTCCCCGGCCGGGCCGGCGAGCTTGCGGGGTGGGCGCCACACCGCGCGCAACGTGCGGGTCAGATCCAGGCCCTCGACCTCGACGGTCCGCAATTCGCCGGACGCGAGGTGATCGGCCACGGCGAGGGTGCTGAGCACGGCCGGACCGACGCCGCCGAGGGCCGCGGTGCGCACCGCGGCGCCGCTGCCGAGCTCGAGCAGCGGCGCCGGCCGCGCGAACTCCCGGAGGGCCAGATCCAGCGTGTGCCGCGTCCCGGAGCCCTCCTCGCGCACGACGAGCGGCGTCGCCGCCAGTTCGGCGACGGTGAGCGGGCGCCGGCGCCGCGCCCACGGGTGCCCCGGCGTGACGACCACCACCAGCCGGTCCCGCGCCACCGGGGTGCTGTGCAGTCCCGGGGGGACGGTGGGAGCCTCGACGAACCCGACATGGCACCGGCCCTCCGCGACCGCGTCGCAGACCTGCCGAGAGTTGTGGACCTGCAGCTGGATCTGCACGTCGTCCCGGAGACCGCGGAAGCGGCCCAGCCAGCGCGGGATGAGGTGTTCGGCGACCGTCATGCTGGCCGCCACGGTCAGCTCGGCCTGCCGGTCGGCACTCAACGCCGCGGCGGCGTCGAGCAGGCGACGGGCGTCGGCGAGCGTCTGCCGCGCCCAGTGCGCGACCACGGTGCCCTCCGGGGTGAGCGCGGAACCGGCCCGCCCCCGGCGCACGAGCACGGTCCCCAGCTGCTTTTCGAGGCGGCGCACCGCCCGGCTGGCATTGGGCTGCGCGACGCCCGCGGCCCGGGCGGCCGCGCCGAGGCCGCCGTGATCGTCGATGCCGACGAGCAGCTCCAGAGCGGCGAGGTCCGGCCAGCGAACCGTCGGCGAATGAGGTGACCGCGTCATGCGCGAATGATATGTCCGCCCACGATCCGGCATGGTGGGGCAGACTGCAGGCCGTGGAACTTCGAGGGGTGGACGACGCGGCGGCGGTGCTCGCGGCCCAACCGTTCAGCGTGCTGGTCGGCGCCCGGGTCACCGCGTACGAGCCGGGCCGCGCGGTGCTCGAGATCCCGCTGCGTCCGGAGTTGCTGCAGCAGTTCGGGTTCGTGCACGGCGGCGTGCTGGCCTACGCCGCGGACAATTCCCTGACATTCGCGGCGGGAACCGTGCTCGGCTCGTCGATCGTGACCACCGGGTTCACGATCGACTACCTGCGTCCGGGCCGCGGCACGCTGCTGCGGGCCGCGGCGACGGTCGTCGACTCGAGCCGGCGACAGGCGCTGTGCCGGTGCGAGATCGTCGCCGTGACCGAGGACGGCACCGAGACACGGGTGGCCGCGGCGCAGGGCGGCGCCCGGGTGATCGATCTCGACCGCCGATCCGGCCGTGAGTCCGGTTCCGGTTCGTAGGCAACGGCGACGGCCCGGACAGGTCGACTGCCCGGGGTCGGAGAGAGGGAGACCGCGATGACGGATCACGTCGCCGACGCCTGGGAGATCGCCGCGGCGTACGAGCGCTATATAGGTCGCTGGAGCCGCCCGGTCGCCTCGAAGTTCCTGCAATGGCTGCCCCCTGCCGGCGCGGGCGCCGCGTGGTGCGATGTGGGGTGCGGGACAGGCGCTCTCGCACACGCCGTCCTTGTCGCCGAGGAACCGGCCCGGGTCGTCGGGGTCGAGCCGTCCGAGGGCTTCGCCGCGGCGGCCCGCACCACGGTCGATGATCCCCGCTTCGAGGTCCGGCCGGGTACCGCTGCGGCGATCCCGGCCGTGGACGGTGAGTTCGACCGCGTCGTATCCGGATTGGTCCTCAACTTTCTTCCCGATCCGCTCGAGGGTCTCGTCGAGATGCGCCGCGTCACCCGAGCGGGCGGGACGATCGGGGGCTACGTGTGGGACTACGCCGAGGGCATGGAGATGATTCGCGCCTTCTGGGATGCGGCCGTCGAACTGGACGAAGCGGCGCGGGACCGGGACGAGGGTGTCCGCTTCCCGCTCTGCCGGCCCGATCCCCTCCACGACCTTCTCGCGTCTGCAGGCCTCACCGGGGTGCGGATTCAGCCCCTCGAGGTTCCCACCGTGTTCGCCGACTTCGACGATTTCTGGGCGCCGTTCCTCGGCGGTCAGGGACCCGCCCCCGGATATTGCATGTCACTGCCGGCACGGCGCCGAGCCGAGCTGCGGACGGTACTCGATGCCCGACTGCGCCGCGACCGAGCCGGTCGGATCGCGCTGACCGCCCGGGCGTGGGCCTTCCACGGCTCCGTGCCCGATTGACACGGGAGTAGATCGCCCAGCCCGGCCCGGTCTCGTCAGGAGCCTCGGCTCCTCGGCTGGAACGGCGACGGTGCGGCGGTCACACCTGCGACGTGATGATGAGCGTGGCGGCGGCGAGGGCCAGGACGACGACCGTGACGGTCAGGACGATGTTGCGCCACCAGTGATGCCTCGCGCGTCCCTCGATGAAGCGCCTCACCCGCGCCCGGTGCTCCCGCCCGCTCGTCACGAGCAGCACGAGCGCCGGCACCAGGCACAGCAGGCCGATCGTGACCACCACCGGTGCGGGGCCGGGCGCCAGGCGCAGGAACAGCAGGACCACGGCGCCCAGCCCGGTCGCCGTGCGCAGCCACGCCAGTGTGGTGCGCTCGGGCTGCAGTCCGGGATCGTCGTGCCTCATCGCCGGCCCGGCTCGCGTCGTGGACCGGACCGTGGCGGCACGGTCATATGAGGAGCGCCGCGGCGAGGGCCAGAGCCCCGACCGCCAGCATCGCCGCGAGCAGGAAGGCGATCCGCGGCGGCGGCAGAGGACGTTCGGTGCGCATCGCGGCCTCGATCTGCAGCCAGCGCCGCAGGGCGGCGATCACCAGGAGCGCGGAGAACACCAGCAGCGTGCACGACAGCGTGGTCCGCACCACCGGCCCCACGACGTCGCCGGCGAAGGTCTCGAGCGCGACGGCCGCCGCGATGACGCCGAGCGCGGTGCGGATCCACGCGAGGAACGTGCGTTCGTTCGCGAGGGTGAAGCGGGCGTCGGGTTCGGCGCCTTCACGCAACGCCCGCGGCCGCCAGTCGCGCAGAGGTCTGGTCACGCCGTCGACCCTATCCCGGTGCCGCCCGGTAGGACCGTCGAGGTGCGACGGCGAACCTGGTCAGGCGAGGGTGATCTCGCCGTTCTCGACGGTGACGGCCCTGCTCTCGAGGGGACGCGCGGCGGGTCCGTTCGCGACGGTGCCGTCGAGGTTGAACCGGCTGCCGTGGCAGGGACAGTTGATCGTGCCGTCCTGCACGGCCGCGACCGTGCAGCCCTGATGGGTGCAGATCGCGCTGAACGCGAGCACCTCGCCCGCCGCCGGCTGGGTCACCACGACCTTCTGATCGGGGAAGACCTGTCCCCCGCCCACGGGAATGTCGGCGACGGCCGCGAGGGGCTGTCCCGCGGCCGCCCCGGTGCCGGCGTCCTCCGCCGCGGAGGTCTGCCCGGAGGCCGGCTCGTCGCCGTAGGTGCTGCAGGCCGCCGTGGCGGCGACGGCGGCCACCCCGGCACCCAGGAGCACCGAACGGCGGCTGACGGGAAACTGCTCGAGATCCATTTTCCGGCTCCGATCGTGGGAGGAACTAGTGGGGGTGGGACCGTCAGAACGTGAGGCCCGTCGTGCGGAAGAAGTACAGCGCCGAGGTCGTCCACACGACCACGATCGCCGTGAACAGGGCACCGCCGGCCACCGGAACCGCCCATCCCGGCAGGCCTCGCCGGCTCAGCAGCAGCATCTTGGCCACGAACGCCCCGTAGAGCAGGCATCCGGCCAGCGAGTGCCACAGCACCCGCGGCTCGCCGGTACGAAAACCGAGCGCGTACAGGCAGTGCACCGCGACCGGGACGGTGGCCAGCACCGCGAGCCGGCCCGACCACACGTGCAGGGTCCCGATCCAGCTCGGCGCCCGCAGTCCCGGCATCCGTCCGTACATCACGGCCGCCGAGACGAGCTGAACCAGTGCGAGCACGCCGGCGAGGGTCGCCAGCCAGGCCTTGACGGCGGTCGGGCTGGAGAACCCGGCGAGGTTGATCGAGAAGAAGGTCGGCTCGTGCACGTTGCCGTAGACACCGAGCCCGACCGCGACGAGGGCGCCCACCAGGAACGCGACCACGACGGGGGCCGTTCGCGGCCGTGCGACGGGATGGACCTGCGGTGTGCTCATCCGTCCTCCTCCCGGTGTCACCGTGCGGTGGCACCGTCAGAATGTGTCGCTGCCGGACACCGGGTCGGCGGTCACGACCACCCCGTCGACGACCGCCGTCCCGTCCGGCGCCAGGGCCGGGGCGGGCGCGGTGCCGCCGTCGCCGGCGCGGCGCACACCGGTGACCGTCCCGTCCTGCGTGACGATCCAGCTCGCCCTGACGTCGCCCACGTTCGCGAGGTAGAGGCCGGCCGGGGGTTCGGCCGGCGCGGCGTCGAAGGTCCAGCTCCGGTCCCCGAGCCACAGGGTGCCGCGCACCGTCGTGCCGTCGAACTCGCCGTCGAGGCGGGCACCTTCCCGGCCCTCGAGCTCGAGCCTGCCGTCCTCCGCGTCGCCCGACAGCCACGACTCGACTGCGCTGCCGTCGCACGCGTATGCGACGGCGTCCTCACCCTCGACGGCGATCGCGAGCGTGAGGGTTCCGGTGGCGACGGGGATCTGCGCGACGTAGGTGGCCTGCGCGGGGAAGGCCACGGCGGTCGAGGGCGCAGCCGTCGCGGTGGGGACCGGCGCGGACGTGGCGGCCGGGCCGGGCGTGGGGCCTTCGTCCTCCTGGGAGACGTTGACCGCGAGCAGAACCGCGGCGAGCGCCACCACCGCCGCCAACGTGATCAACGGCCCCCTGCGCACCATGGGGTCCCCTTGCCGGTCCGCACTGCAGTGATGATCGTGCGGTCGAATCTACTCCCCCGCGGCCCGCCCGCTCAGCGAATCGCCCGCATCAGTCGACGACGACGTCCGCTCCGCGGGCCGCGGCCGGACGCGCCTTCAGCGGCTTGCGGGCGGGACCCTTGCTCACGGTCCCGTCCAGACGGAACCGGCTGCCGTGACAGTCGCAGACGATCTCGTCGGCCTCGACGCCGGTGATGTTGCAGCCCGAGTGGGTGCACAGCGCGACGAACGCCCGGTAGTCCCCGGCGACGGGTTGCGTCACCACGAGACGCTTGTCGGCGAACAGGACGCCGCTGCCCACCGGGATGTCGGCCGCGGCGGCCACGACCGCGGCGTCCGGACCGGGCTCCGGCGGCGTGGTCGGTGCGGCGGCGGTGCCGTCGGCGCCACCCTGGCCGGCCTCGGCGCCGCAGGCGGACAGGACTGCGGCGGCCGCGACCGCACCGGCACCACCGAAGAGGGCGCGCCGGCACAGACGCGGCTGTCCGGGTGCCTCGTCCGTCGCGGCGGGGCCTCGGTGGGTGGGTTCGATGCTCATGGGGTCGTCCGTTCGGGTCGCCGTCGTGCTGCCGGAACGAGGTTAGCCGCAGACGCGGAGAGGGGCCGCGACGTACGTCACGGCCCCTCTCCGGACGGACGGCTAGTGGACGGCCACCGGCTGCAGTCCCTCCCCGGCCGGATGCTCGACGCGCGTGCGCGGCAGGAACAGCGCCGGGATCACCGCGAGCGCCATGAGGACGGTCGCGACGAGGAACGTGGTCGCGAAGGCGTCCGCGAGCGAGGTGAGGAGCGACTCCTGCACCGGTGCGGGCAGCTGTGCGAGAGCTGCCGAGTCCATCTGCCCGCCGCCCTCGGGCGCCCCCGCCGGGGTCACCAGGCGGCTGCTCAGGATCACCGACATGGTCGCGGTGCCCACGGAGCCGGCGGCCTGCTGGACGATGTTCATCAGCGTCGACCCGCGGGCCACGCTCTGATGGGTCAGCGTCTGCAGCGCGGCCGTCATCGTCGGCATCATCGTGGCACCCATGCCCATGCCCATGACGAACAGCGCGCCGAGCAGCAGCACGTACGACGTGTCCGTGCCCACCTGCGTGAAGACGGCCATGCCGAGCGTGACGAGGGTCAGGCCGACGAGCACGATCTTCCCGGGTCCGATCCGGTCGACGAGCCGGCCGGCGACCGGCATGGTGAGCATGGCGCCGAGGCCCTGCGGCGCGAGCAGGATGCCCGCCGCCAGGGTGGACTCGCCCCGCACCTGGAGGAAGTAGCTGGGGAACAGCAGCCCTGCGCCGAAGAACGCGATCGCGAACACCGACATGGTGAGCACCGCGAACGTCAGTTGGCGGTTGCGGAACAGGTACAGGTCGATGAGCGGGTTCCGGGCACGCAAGGCGTGGAACACGAACGCGACGATCAGCACGGCGCCGATCGCGCCCGGAACGACGACCCGCGTCGCGGCGACGGTGCCGACCTCGGGGATGGACGAGACGCCGAACAGGAACAGCGCCAGGCCCGGCGACAGGAGCGCCATGCCGACGAAGTCGAAGGACTCGGACCGGCTCGGACGGTCCTTCGGCAGGATCAGCACGGAGGCGACGAGGGCCACGACGCTGATGGGCAGGTTGATCAGGAAGATCCACTGCCAGCTGGCGGTGTCGATCAGCCAGCCGCCGAGGATCGGGCCGCCGATCGGGCCCAGCAGCATCGGGATGCCGAGCACCGCCATCACGCGGCCGACCCGGTGCGGTCCCGCGGCGTGGGTCATGATCGTCATGCCCAGCGGCATGAGCATGCCGCCGCCCAGGCCCTGCACCACGCGGAACCCGATGAGCGACGTGATGTCCCACGCCATGCTGCACAGCACGGACCCGGCGACGAACAGGACGAGGGCGGCGAGGTACAGGCGCTTGGTGCCGAACCGGTCCGCGGCCCAGCCCGTGAGCGGAATCACGCTGGCCAGCGCCAGCGTGTAGGCGGTCATCGTCCACGCGACGGTCGCGTAGCTGGAATCGAATTCGTCCATGAACGTCGGCACGGCGACGGAGACGACGGTCACGTCGAGGATCGACATGATGGCGCCGAGCACCACCACCGACGCGATCTTCAGAACTGCCGCGTCGAGCTTGTCGCTCGCCGGCGCGGCGGCCGGGCCCGCATGGGGGGCTGTCATGGGTCGGTCCTCTCGAGGCGCGAGGGCAGGCAGAGCTGCCGGGATGGGATCGAGGGTCCGGGCACCACGTCGTACCGTGCGGCGACGACCATCTCGGCGCGAGCCGCGTGTCACCCTCGACGTGCCCGGCGACCAGCGCGCGCCCCGACAGCGCGGCGGATCGACATCCCGGCCTGCGCTTCCCCGGCGGACGTCGCCGCGGGCGGTGCCGGGCACCGCCGAAAGATACTAGTCCCGACGCAGGCGAAGCCCCAATCGATTATCGGCGCACCAGCCGCAGCAGGCTTCGCCCCGACCGCGGGCGCCCGGCCGCGGTCTCCGTGAGGCGGGCGCGGTCGGTCAGCTTGACGCGCGGCCGGCCGGCGGCGCGGCCGGCCGCCCGCTCGGCCTCGTCGATCTCGTGCCATCCACTCAGGCCCACCCGGGTGGGCCGCCGCTGCCCGAGCAGGCGGTCGAGTTCCCGCCGGCCGCCGGCCGGACGGGCGAGCCGGCCGGCGTCGAAGTCGGCGAGCAGGGCCGCGACCGTCTCCTTGGCACATGCCTTGTTGGTTCCGATCACGCCGCTCGGACCGCGCTTGATCCACCCGGTGACGTACACGCCGGGTCCGGCAGTGGTGACCCGCCCGCCCTCGTTGGGGACGATCCCCCGTCGCTCGTCGAACGGCACTCCCGGGAGGGGGACCCCGCGGTAGCCGATCGAGCGCAGGACCAGCTGCGCGTCGACGTGCAGGACCTGCCCGGCGGGCCGGGCGACGAGCACACCGTCGTCACCGGCGATCAGGTCGTTGCGCACCGCGCGCAGTCCGGTGACCCGTTCGGTGCCCTCGATCCCGGTGGGCGACACGAGGTAGCGGAACACGATGCGCTTGTTCCCCGGCCGGGGCTCGCGGCGCGCGTACTCGCGCGCGAGCCGCATGCGCATCGCGACCGCCGGGTCCGCGGCGGCGAGCGCCGCGCTGGCGGGATCGAGCTCGAGCTCGTCCTCGTCGACGACGACATCGACGCCGTTCAGATCGCCGAGGGCGAGGAATTCGGGGTTGCTGTAGGCCGCCTGGGCCGGGCCGCGGCGACCCAGCAGGACGACCTCGCGGATGTTGCTCCGGCGCAGCGCCTCGAGGGCGTGATCGGCGATGTCGGTACGGGCCAGCTCGTCGACGTCCATGGTGAGGATGCGGGCGACGTCGAGGGCGACGTTGCCGTTGCCGACCACGACCGCGCGTTCGCCGGAGAGGTCGAAGACGCGGTCGGCGTAGTCGGGGTGGCCGTTGTACCAGGCGACGAACTCGGTGGCGGCGTGGCTGCCGGGAAGGTCCTCGCCGGGGATGCCGAGGTTGCGGTCGGCGGACGCCCCGGTCGCGTAGACGACGGCGTGGTGATGGGCGAGCAGCTCGGCGTGGTCGATGTCGCGGCCGACCTCGACGTCGAGGTGCAGGGCGAACGCGTCGCGGCGGAAGGACCATTCGAACGACTCGGTGACGGCCTTGGTGCCGGGGTGGTCGGGTGCGACACCGCTGCGGACCAGGCCCCAGGGGGTGGGGAGCCGGTCGAACATGTCCACCTCGACGTTCGAGCGCTCGAGCAGTTCCTGCGCGGCGTAACAGGCCGCCGGACCGGCACCGACGACCGCGACGCGCAGCGTGCCCTGCCCCCGCGGCGGGGCCGGGACGGGCGTCAGCGGGATCCAGTTCTCGGGCATCGGGTGCGCCGTGTAGTAGTCGGCGTTGATGTCCTTGAACCGGGCCTGAGCCTCGGTGAGCCGGTCCTCCGGGAAGATCGCCTCGACCGGGCAGGCATCCGCGCACGCGCCGCAGTCGATGCATGCCTGCGGGTCGATGTGCAGCATCTCGGTCTGCGCGAACTCCCGCTCCTCGGGTGTGGGATGGATGCAGTTCACCGGGCACACGGCGACGCAGCTCGCGTCGTTGCAGCACGTCTGGGTGATCACATAGGCCATGTCGTGTCCTCGAAGAGCCGGGGGCCGGATTTCATGTGACATCCGGTAACAGTTAAATCAACTGTAGCCTCGGTGTCTCGCCCCTCGCAAGATTCGCTGCAGCCCGGCTCCGCAGCTGTCAGAATCGGCAGGGCCCGACGACGAGCAGGGGGACGAATGGGTTCGGACACGGCGGCGAAACCGGCACCGGAGAAGCCCGTGGCGGAGGACGCGCTGGCGCAACCCCTCGGGTCCGCTCCCCCGCCCGACGACGCGTTCCGGTCCACGCGCACGGTGCGCACCGGCGACGTCGACAACCGGGAACGGCTCCGTCTCGACGGCGTGGCCCGCTACCTGCAGGACATCGGCACCGACAACCTCGACGCCGTCGACGCCACCGCCACCGACCCGCTGTGGATCGTGCGCCGCACCGTCGTCGACGTGCACCGGCCGGCGCGCTTCCGCGAACAACTCGAACTTCGCCGGTGGTGCGACGCCCTGTCCACGCGATGGGCCAACGTCCGCGTGCGGTTCGACGGCACCGGCGACGCCCTGATCGACACCTCGGCGTTCTGGATCAACATCGGGCCCACCAACGGGATGCCGGCACGGATCAGCGACCGGCTCTGGGAGCACATGGCCCGCCATGCGGAGGACACCCGGCTGCGATGGCGGGCATGGCTGCCACCCACGCCGTCCGACGACGCCGACGCCGGCACGGCCTTCCCCCTACGGGCCACCGACATCGACCCGTTCGACCACGTCAACAACGCCGCCTACTGGCACGGCATCGAGGAGCACCTGGCCGGCCGGCCGGAACTGCAGACCGCGCCGTACCGCGCGGTGATCGAGCACCTTCGGCCGGTCGTCGCCGGCGACGCGCTGGTCCTGCGCGCCCGTCACGACACCGACTCCCTGACCCTGTGGTTCACCGTCGGCGACGAGGTGCGCGCGGTGGCACGCGTCGGCCGGCGGTGACCGTCACCACCTAGGGTGAACCCATGACCCGCACCCTGATCCTGTTGCGGCACGGGAAGTCCGCGTACCCGGACGACGTCGCCGATCACGACCGCCCCCTCGCCCCACGCGGACGACGCGAGGCCGGTCTCGCCGGGCGCTGGCTGCGGGCCCACCAGCCCCCGATCGACGCCGTACTGTGCTCGAGCGCGACGCGCGCCCGCAAGACCCTGGCGGAGGCCGCCGTCGAGGTCCCCACGACGTTCCTCGACGATCTCTACGAGGCCACGCCGGGGAAGATCGTCGACGCGATCCGCCGGGTCCCGGACGCCGTGTCGACGCTGCTCGTGGTGGGCCACGAGCCCGTCCTGTCGGCGACGACGCTGCTGCTCTCGGACGACCACGACTCGGACGCCGCCCGTCAGATCATCGAGAAGTTCCCGACCTCCGCGGTGGCGGTGCTGGCGGTGCGGGGGCCGTGGCAGGATCTGGGCCCGCGCGGTGCCGCCCTGGTCGACTTCCACATCCCGCGCTGACCCCGTCCCGCACCGACCGGGAATCGGCCTACTTCGCCGCGGCGGCGAGCGCCTCGAGATAGGCGTCGATGCCCCACGTCAGCGACAACGCCGTCGGCGGCGACACCGCGGCGATGAGCTCGGTGCCGTCGACCTTCGCGACCCGCCCGTCGGTCACCTGCTGCATGGTCCGCGCCCACGGCTGGGCGAGGGTACGGTCCTGGGCCCCGGCGTCGTCGGCGTAGGAGAGCAGGATGTCGCTGGTGAGCTTGCCGGCCTCCTCGAAGCTGAGGGTGAAGTAGAAGCTGGACTCGTCGGTGCTCAGCTCGGCCACGCTGGGCGCGCTCACCAGACCGAGGTCGGTGAGGAACTCCACGCGCGGGTCGGCCGGCTTGTAGACGTAGAAGGTGTCGCCGGTGTCCCACACCGCGGCGACGGTCCTGCCCCGCAGCTGCGGGTAGGCTGCCGCCTTCTCCGCGATGGTGGCCTCGGTGTCGGCAATCAGCCGGGCGGCCTCCTCGGACTTGCCGAGCGCCTGCCCGACGGTGGCGACGACGTCGCGCCACGGGGTGGCCCACGGCTCGTCCGGGTACGCGACGGTCGGCGCGATCCGGCTCAGCGTGTCGTACTGCTCCCGGGTGAGCCCGGAGTAGTTGGCGAGAATGACGTCCGGCCGCGCCGCCGCGATCTGCTCGACCGGCACGTCCGTGCCGTCGCTCGGCAGGATGGTCGGCGTCTCGGCATCCAGCTCGGCGAGCCGGTCCCCGATCCACGGCAGCACACCCTGCGCGTCGCCGCCGTAGGACTGGGCCGGGATGGCCACGGGCACGACGCCGAGCGCGAGCGCGGCGTCGGTGCTGCCGAAGCCCCACGTGACCACCCGCTCGGGTTCGGCGTCGAGCGTGGTGCTGCCGAGCGCGTGTGCGATCGTGACCGGGAACGCGCCTCCGGCCGGGGACGACGACTCGCCGGCCTCATCGCTCGCCGAGGAGCACGCGGTCAGGACGAACGTGAGAGCGAGTCCGGCTGCGGCGAGCAGCCTGGGGATTCGGGTCGTCGGCACAGGCGTTCCCTTCGGTTAATTAGGAGTGCCTATCCAAACTAGTCGATTGCCGCCGTGGCCGTGACGTCCACCCCGGAAACCAGGAAGGCCCCGCCCCCGAAGAGAAGAGGGCGGGACCTTCGTGGCCACGGCAGAGAGCCGGGCCGCAGCCGGTTTCCCGGCCGCGGCGACGGATCTACCGGTAGTCGCCGGAGTAACCGTAATCGTCGAGCGGAACCGCAGCGCCGGTGTTCTGGCCGAAGCCCTCCGGCGAGTAGTACTGATCCTCGTACGACGGGATCGCGTACGCGGCCGCGCGAGCCTCCTCGGTCGGCTGCACCTGGATGTTCCGGTACCGGTTGATGCCGGTGCCGGCCGGGATCAGCTTGCCGATGATCACGTTCTCCTTCAGACCGATCAGCTTGTCCGAGCGGCAGTTGATCGCCGCGTCGGTCAGCACGCGAGTGGTCTCCTGGAACGACGCCGCCGACAGCCACGAATCGGTGGCCAGCGACGCCTTGGTGATACCCATGAGCACGGGCCGACCGGCAGCCGGCTCGCCGCCCTCGGCGACCACACGACGGTTGGAGGCCTCGAACTCGCTGCGCTCGACCAGCGAACCGGGCAGGAACTCCGTCGAACCCGAGTCGATGATCGTCACGCGACGCAGCATCTGGCGCACGATGACCTCGATGTGCTTGTCGTGGATCGACACACCCTGGCTGCGGTACACCTCCTGAACCTCGTTCACGAGGTGGACCTGCACCTGGCGCGGACCCATGACACGCAGCACCTCGTGCGGATCGGCAGCACCCTCGAGGAGCTGCTGACCGACCTCCACGTGGTCGCCGTCGGCGAGGATGCCCTCGGTGCCGTTCCCCTTGCGGATCACGTGCAGACGCTGACGCTTCGACAGCTTGTCGTATACGACCTCCTCGCCGCCGTCGTCCGGGACGATGGTGATCTTGTAGAAGCGGTCGTCGTCCTCGAGGCGCACGCGGCCGGAGACGTCGGCGATGGGCGCCTTGCCCTTCGGGACGCGGGCCTCGAACAGCTCCTGCACTCGCGGCAGACCGCCGGTGATGTCCTCACCGACGCCACCCTGGTGGAACGTACGCATCGTCAGCTGCGTACCGGGCTCACCGATCGACTGCGCGGCGACGATACCGACGGCCTCGCCGATGTCGACGAGCTTGCCGGTCGCCATCGAGCGGCCGTAGCAGGTGGCGCACACGCCGGTGCCGGTGTCGCAGGTCAGCACGGAGCGGACCTTGACCTTCCGGATGCCGGCGGCCAGCAGGGCCTCGATCGCCGGGTCGCCGAGGTCGCTGCCCCGGGTGACGACGACGTTGCCGTCCGCGTCGACCGCATCGGTGGCCAGCGTACGGGCGTACGTGCTGGTCTCGATGTGGGCGTCGCGCACCAGGCGGCCGGTCTCGTTGCCCGCGCCGTCGCGCTCGGGCTCGGCGATGACCATCTCGATACCGCGCGGGGTGCCGCAGTCGGTCTCGCGGACGATGACGTCCTGCGACACGTCGACCAGACGACGGGTCAGGTAACCCGAGTCGGCGGTACGGAGCGCGGTGTCGGCCAGACCCTTACGGGCACCGTGGGTGTTGATGAAGTACTCGAGCACGGTCAGGCCCTCGCGGAACGAGGACTTGATCGGGCGCGGGATGAACTCACCCTTCGGGTTCGTCACCAGACCCTTCATACCCGCGAGCGAGCGGATCTGGGTCATGTTGCCCGCGGCGCCGGACTTCACGATCGTCGGGATCGGGTTGTCGTCCGGGTAGTGCGCCTCCATGGCCTGACCGACCTCTTCGGTCGCCTCCTGCCACAGCTTGACCAGCGAGTCGCGCCGCTCCTCCTTCGAGAGGGCACCACGAGCGAACTTGCGCTCGAGCTGATCCGCGGACGCCTCGTAGCGCTCGAGGATGTCCTTCTTCTCCGGCGGGACCAGCACGTCGGCCATCGACACGGTGACACCCGAGCGGGTGGCCCAGTAGAAGCCGGCGTCCTTGAGCTTGTCGACGGTCTGCGCGACGACGATCATCGGGTAGCGCTCGGCCAGATCGTTGATGATCGCGGCCTGACGCTTCTTCGGCATGACGTCGTTGACGAAGCCGTAGTTCACCGGCAGCAGCTCGTTGAACAGCACGCGACCGAGCGTGGTCTGCACGATCCAGCCGTCACCGTAGTTCCAGCCCTCGGGGAACAGCTCGGCCTCGACGTCCTTCGGCGGGCGCTGCTGCGTCAGGCGCACCTTGATCGGGGCCTGCACCGAGAGCACGCCGCGGTCGACGGCCATGATGGCCTCGGCCGGGGACGAGTACACGCCCTGCTCCGGCTCGTCGTCGGCGGCCGGCCGGTACGCGCCCGGCGCGTCCTCGACCAGGCGGGTCAGGTGGAACAGACCCGTCACCATGTCCAGACGCGGCATGGCGAGCGGACGACCCGACGCCGGCGACAGGATGTTGTTCGACGACAGCATGAGGACGCGGGCCTCGGCCTGCGCCTCCGCGGACAGCGGCAGGTGCACGGCCATCTGGTCGCCGTCGAAGTCGGCGTTGAACGCCTCACACACGAGCGGGTGCAGCTGGATGGCCTTGCCCTCGACGAGCTGCGGCTCGAACGCCTGGATACCGAGGCGGTGCAGCGTGGGAGCGCGGTTGAGCAGCACGGGGTGCTCGTTGATGACCTCTTCGAGGACGTCCCACACCTGCGGGCGCTGGCGCTCGACCATGCGCTTCGCGGACTTGATGTTCTGCGCGTGGTTCAGGTCGACCAGGCGCTTCATCACGAACGGCTTGAACAGCTCGAGCGCCATCAGCTTCGGCAGGCCGCACTGGTGCAGCTTGAGCTGCGGGCCGACGACGATGACCGAACGGCCCGAGTAGTCGACGCGCTTGCCGAGCAGGTTCTGGCGGAACCGGCCCTGCTTGCCCTTGAGAAGGTCGGACAGCGACTTCAGCGGACGGTTGCCCGGGCCGGTGACCGGCCGGCCGCGACGGCCGTTGTCGAACAGCGCGTCCACGGACTCCTGCAGCATCCGCTTCTCGTTGTTGACGATGATCTCGGGGGCGCCGAGATCGATCAGTCGCTTGAGGCGGTTGTTGCGGTTGATGACGCGGCGGTACAGGTCGTTGAGGTCGGAGGTCGCGAAGCGTCCACCGTCGAGCTGCACCATCGGACGCAGCTCCGGCGGGATCACCGGCACCGCATCCAGAACCATGCCCATGGGCGAGTTGCCGGACTGCTGGAACGCCGCGACGACCTTCAGTCGCTTCAGGGCGCGCAGCTTCTTCTGACCCTTGCCGCTGCGGATGGTCTCGCGCAGCGACTCGGCCTCGGCGTCGATGTCGAAGTTCTCGATGAGCTTCTGGATCGACTCGGCACCCATCGCGCCGGTGAAGTACTCGCCGTAGCGGTCCTGCAGCTCGCGGTAGAGCAGCTCGTCGACGATCAGGTCCTTCGGCTTGAGCTTGGTGAAGGTGTTCCAGATCTCCTCGAGCCGGTCCAGCTCACGCTGGGCGCGGTCGCGCAGCTGACGCATCTCGCGCTCGCCGCCGTCCTTGACCTTGCGGCGGACGTCGGACTTGGCGCCCTCCGCCTCGAGCTCGGCCAGGTCGGCCTCGAGCTTCTGCGCGCGGGCCTCGAGGTCGGCGTCGCGCTGATCGGCGACGGACTTCTTCTCGACCTCCATCTCGGCCTCGAGGGTCGAGAGCTCGTTGTGGCGCAGCTCGTCGTCCACCGCGGTGATGACGTACGCGGCGAAGTAGATGATCTTCTCGAGATCCTTCGGCGCCAGGTCGAGCAGGTAGCCGAGGCGGCTCGGCACACCCTTGAAGTACCAGATGTGCGTGACCGGCGCAGCGAGCTCGATGTGGCCCATGCGCTCACGACGCACCTTGGCGCGAGTTACCTCGACGCCGCAGCGCTCACAGATGATGCCCTTGAAGCGGACACGCTTGTACTTGCCGCAGTAGCACTCCCAGTCCCGGGTGGGACCGAAGATCTTCTCGCAGAAGAGGCCGTCCTTCTCGGGCTTGAGCGTGCGGTAATTGATGGTCTCCGGCTTCTTGACCTCGCCGTACGACCAGTTGCGGATGTCCTCCGCAGTGGCCAGGCCGATGCGGAGTTCATCGAAGAAGTTGACGTCGAGCACGTAACTTCCTTTCCCCTTTACGGGTTTTGTTGCTGCTAGTTGTCGCTATCGCTGCCGGGGCCCGATGAGAGACGCACCGGCTGAGCGGGGCGTATCTCATCGGGTCGGCTCCTAGTTCGCGAGGTCGTCGACCGTGGCCGACTCGTTGCGGGAAAGGTTGATGCCCAGGTTGGCCGCCGCCCGCTCGAGGTCCTCGTCGTCGCCGTCGGCCATCGCGATGGCCGCACCGTCGCTGGACAGCACCTCCACGTTCAGGCACAGCGACTGGAGTTCCTTGAGGAGCACCTTGAAGGACTCGGGGATACCCGGCTCCGGGATGTTCTCGCCCTTCACGATGGCCTCGTAGACCTTCACGCGGCCCACCACGTCGTCCGACTTGATGGTGAGCAGCTCCTGCAGCGTGTACGCCGCACCGTAGGCCTGCATGGCCCAGCACTCCATCTCACCGAAGCGCTGGCCACCGAACTGCGCCTTACCACCGAGCGGCTGCTGGGTGATCATCGAGTACGGGCCGGTCGAACGCGCGTGGATCTTGTCGTCGACCAGGTGGTGCAGCTTGATGATGTACATGTAGCCGACCGAGACCGGGTACGGGAACGGCTCGCCGGAGCGACCGTCGAACAGCGTCGCCTTGCCGTCGGGGCCGACCATGACCTCGCCGTCGCGGTTCGGCAGCGTGGAGCCCAGCAGGCCCGTCAGCTCGTCCTCGCGGGCACCGTCGAACACCGGGGTCGCGATGTTGGTGTTCGGCTCGGCGGCGAGCATGTCGTCGGACAGGTTCTTCGCCCACTCCGGACGATCGCCGTCACCGGCCACCTGGACGTTCCAGCCGGTCTTGCCGATCCAGCCGAGATGCGTCTCGAGGATCTGGCCGATGTTCATACGACGCGGAACACCGTGGGTGTTGAGGATGATGTCGACCGGGGTGCCGTCGGGCAGGAACGGCATGTCCTCCTGCGGGAGGATCTTGCCGATGACGCCCTTGTTTCCGTGCCGGCCGGCGAGCTTGTCGCCGTCCTGGATCTTGCGCTTCTGCGCCACGTACACGCGGACCAGCTCGTTGACACCCGGGGGCAGATCGTCGTCGTCCTCGCGCGAGAACACGCGGACGCCGATGACCTTGCCGGTCTCGCCGTGCGGCACCTTCAGCGACGTGTCGCGCACCTCGCGGGCCTTCTCGCCGAAGATCGCACGCAGCAGCCGCTCCTCGGGGGTCAGCTCGGTCTCGCCCTTCGGGGTGACCTTGCCGACGAGGATGTCGCCGTCGCGCACCTCGGCGCCGATGCGCACGATGCCGCGCTCGTCGAGGTCCGCGAGGACCTCGTCCGAGACGTTGGGGATGTCGCGGGTGATCTCCTCGGCACCGAGCTTGGTGTCGCGGGCGTCGATCTCGTGCTCCTCGATGTGGATCGAGGTGAGCACGTCCTCCTCCACGAGGCGCTGCGACAGGATGATCGCGTCCTCGTAGTTGTGGCCTTCCCACGGCATGATCGCCACGAGCAGGTTCTTGCCGAGCGCCATCTCACCGTTCTCGGTGCAGGGGCCGTCGGCGAGGACCTGGCCGGACTCGACGCGCTGGCCCTCGTCCACGATCGGCCGCTGGTTCGAGCAGGTGCCCTGGTTCGAGCGGTCGAACTTGCGCAGCCGATAGGTGCGACGGGTGCCGTCGTCGGCCATCACGGTGATGAAGTCGGCCGAGACCTCCTCGATCACGCCCGACTTCTCGGTGACGACGACGTCCCCGGCATCGACGGCGGCACGCAGCTCCATGCCGGTACCGACGACCGGGGCCTCGTTGCGCACCAGCGGCACGGCCTGACGCTGCATGTTCGCACCCATGAGGGCACGGTTGGCGTCGTCGTGCTCGAGGAACGGGATCATGGCCGTGGCCACGGACACCATCTGCCGAGGCGAGACGTCCATGTAGTCGACCTCGGTCGCCGCGACGAACTCGACCTCGCCGCCCTTCTTGCGGACGAGGACGCGCTCCTCCGTGAAGCGGCCGTCGGTGTCGACCGGCGAGTTGGCCTGCGCCACGACGTGGCGGTCCTCCTCGTCGGCGGTGAGGTAGTCGACCTGGTCGGTGACGATGCCGCCCTCGACCTTGCGGTACGGGGTCTCGATGAAACCGAACGGGTTGACCCGCGCGTACACCGACAGCGAGCCGATCAGGCCGATGTTCGGGCCTTCCGGCGTCTCGATCGGGCACATGCGGCCGTAGTGCGAGTGGTGGACGTCGCGGACCTCGAGGCCGGCCCGCTCACGGGACAGGCCACCCGGGCCGAGCGCCGAGAGGCGGCGCTTGTGGGTCAGGCCCGACAGCGGGTTGTTCTGGTCCATGAACTGCGACAGCTGGGAGGTTCCGAAGAACTCCTTGATCGCGGCCACGACGGGACGGATGTTGATCAGCGTCTGCGGCGTGATGGCCTCGACGTCCTGGGTGGTCATCCGCTCGCGGACGACGCGCTCCATGCGGGACAGGCCGACGCGGATCTGGTTCTGGATGAGCTCGCCGACGGTGCGCAGGCGACGGTTGCCGAAGTGGTCGATGTCGTCGACCTCGACGGGAACCTCGACGCCGCCGGGCGCCGTCATGGTGGTCTCGCTCGCGTGCAGGCGCACCAGGTACTCGATCGTGGCGACGATGTCTTCCTCGGTGAGGGTCGACGCCTCGATCGGCTGGCCGGCGTTCAGGCCCAGCTTCTTGTTGATCTTGTAACGTCCCACGCGCGCCAGGTCGTAGCGCTTGTCCTTGAAGAAGAGGTTCTCCAGCAGGGTCTGCGCGCTCTCCTTGGTGGGCGGCTCGCCCGGGCGCAGCTTGCGGTAGATGTCCAGCAGCGCCTCGTCGGTGCCGGCCGTGTTGTCCTTCTCGAGGGTGGACATCATGATCTCGGAGAAGCCGAAGCGCTCGACGATCTGCTCGTTGGTCCAGCCGAGGGCCTTGAGCAGCACGGTGACCGGCTGGCGGCGCTTGCGGTCGATCCGCACGCCGACGGTGTCGCGCTTGTCGACGTCGAACTCGAGCCACGCGCCGCGGCCCGGGATCACCTTGACGCTGTGCAGGTCCTTCTCGGTGCTCTTGTCGACCGTGCGGTCGAAGTACACGCCCGGGGAGCGCACCAGCTGCGAGACGACGACACGCTCGGTGCCGTTGATGATGAAGGTGCCCTTGTCGGTCATCATCGGGAAGTCACCCATGAAGACCGTCTGGCTCTTGATCTCGCCGGTGTTGTTGTTGATGAACTCGGCAGTGACGAACAGCGGCGCCGCGTACGTCATGTCCTTGTCCTTGCACTCCTCGACCGAGGCCTTGACCTCGTCGAAGCGCGGATCGGAGAAGGACAGGGACATCGAGCCGGAGAAGTCCTCGATCGGAGAGAGTTCCGTCAGGATCTCCTCGAGGCCACCGACGACGGGGCCGTCACCGCGCTCGGCAGCGAGCGCGCGCCAGCGCTCCGAGCCGATCAGCCATTCGAAGGAATCTGTCTGTAGATCGAGGAGCCCGGGGACTTCGAGAGGTTCGCGAATCTTTGCGAACGAGACCCTCTTCGGGGCTCCGGGGATTCCGGCAACTGCCTTGGTCTGGCTAGAGACTGCCAAGATGCGTCCTTCCAGCACCTCACGCGGGCCGCTCCAACCGGTGCGACCGCCGCTGTACCTGCTTCTTCATGTGGGGCGTTATCGCTGGTCGCAACCCGAACGACAACCCCACAACGAAGTCGGCGGAACGAGCCCCGGAGGGCAACGCTCCCGGCGATGCGGTCGAGGGATGGACAGGAGGCAGCCAGCGCAAAGTCCGAACTTACACCCAAAAGTCGCAGATGTCGAGCGACGGCACGAAAAGAAGCGCCCGACCCCGGGCGCCCAGGACGCGTATTCGTGCGTGCGTACCGATAGAGTGACCGCTCACGCCGCCCGCGTCAAGAGCAACCGGGCCGATTGTCCCGTCGGAACGCCCGTCACCGGTCCCGGATCTCGGAGACCAGCCACGTGCCGTCGATCCTCTCCATCCGCACCAGCAGCGGCGCCGACGCGCTGCCCTGGGCGACGGCGTCGCCCGTCGCGCTGACACTGATGAACGCCGCGACCTCGGCGCGGTCGTCGTCGAGCATCGACGCACCGATGTGGTCGATCCGCACCTCCGTCGCGGTGTGCGTCTGCACCGCGGCCTGCTTGGTAACGTCCGCGGTCAGATCGAACTCCTCCCGCATCGGCGGGGTGAGGACCTCGCGGATCTCGGCGAAGTCCTGGTCGATCGTCTCGTGGTTGTAGCCGTGCATCGTTTCGATCGCATTGCCGGCGGCAGCGGTGACCTCCGCCGTCGCAGCGCTGTCGACCCACGCCTCGTTGCTCACCGTCGCACCGGGACGGACGGCAGCGACCGCGGCGAACGCACCGAGTGCGACCGCGGCACCGCCGAGGATCGCCACCGGGCGCCAGCTGCCGCGCGCGACGGTGCCGCCGGTCTGCGCTGCCGGCTCCCCCGCGTCCCCACCGTCGTCGACGGGCACCGGTTCATGCAGCTCCGGGGCGCTCTTCCGGTCGGACTCGGAGCCCTGCCCCGCCGTGGAGGCCGAGGGCCCGGACCCGGTCGCTTCGGCTGCAGCCGTTCCCGCTCCGGCCGTCGGAGACGGGGTGGGCTCGGGCGAAGTGGATCCCGGCGGGGTGGACTCGAGCGGAGTGGACT
>NZ_JAALEH010000077.1:0-27766 GCF_011058195.1 Rhodococcus sp. 14C212
GCACGTAGGAGACGAGGACCGTCTCCCCCGACGGGGCCGTGTGGCCGACGGTGTGGGCGAACGCCACGTCCCGGTGTCCGGTGAGCGCGGCGTCGATCTCGGCGAGTTCGATGCGGAAGCCACGGACCTTGACCTGGAAGTCGGAGCGGCCGACGTATTCGAGGTCGTGCTCCTTGGTCCAGCGCACGACGTCGCCGGTGCGGTACATCCGCTCCCCCGGCGCGCCGAACGGGTCGGCGACGAAGCGCGCGGCGGTCAGATCGGGTCGGGCGTGGTAGCCGCGCGCGAGGCCCGGCCCGGCGACGTACAGTTCGCCGGCGACGCCGACGGGCACGGGGCGCAGCCGGCTGTCGAGGACGACGGCGTGGAAGGCGCGGGTCGGCCGGCCGATGGTGACGGGTTCGCCCGGCGTCAGGGGGTCGCTGATGGAGGTCATGATGGTCGCCTCGGTGGGGCCGTAGGCGTCGACCATGCGGCGGTCGGGGGCCCAGCGGGCGACGAGTTCGGGTGGGCAGGCCTCGCCGGCGACGAGGAGCACCCCCAGGCTGTCGACGGCGTCCGGGTCGAGGGAGGCCAGCGCGGTGGGCGTGATGAACGCGTGGGTGACCTGTTCGGTGTGCAGGACGTCGGCGAGTTCGTCACCGCCGAACACGGTCGGGGGCACGATCACGAGGGTGGCGCCGGCCGAGAGGGCCATCATCTGTTCGAACACCGAAGCGTCGAAGCTCGGTGAGGCCAGATGCGAGACGCGGCTGCCGGGCCGGACGTCGAGGTGGAGGTGTTCCTCGACGGCGAGGTCGGACAGGCCGCGGTGGGTGAGCACGACGCCCTTGGGCCGGCCGGTCGAACCGGAGGTGTAGATCAGGTAGGCGGGATGGTCGGGTTCGAGGGAGGCGGTGCGGTCGGCGTCGGTCGGGGGTTCGGGCGGGTACGGCGCGAGTTCGGCGACGGTGGTGGCGGAGTCGAGGGCGAACCACGGCACGGTGGCTGGCAGCTCGTCGCGGTGGGCGGTGACGGTGAGGCCGAGGGCGGCGCCGCTGTCGGCGAGCATGTATTCGATCCGGTCGCGGGGGTAGCTCGGGTCGACGGGCACGAAGGCGGCGCCGGTCTTGGTCACGGCCCACAGCGCGGTCACGGCGTCGAGGCTGCGGGGCAGGCCGAGGGCGACGACGGTCTCGGGGCCGACACCGTAGTCGACGAGCATCCGGGCGAGGCGGCTCGAATGGGCGTCGAGATCGCGGTAGGTGGCGCGGCGGGGCCCGTCGACGACGGCGAGGGCGTCGGGATCGACGGCGACGGCGTCGGCGAGGATCTGGGGCCACAGCCGGGTGCCGAGGGTGTGCGGACCGTGCGCGGGAACCAGGGCGCGGGTCTCGTCGGCGGTGACGAGGTCGAGGTCCCCGACCGGGGTGTCGGGGTCGCCGGTGACGGCGTCGAGGAGGCGGACGAAGCGGTCGGCGACGGCGGCGACGGTGTCGGCGTCGAACAGGTCGGTGGCGTAGACGAGGGCGGCGTCGAAGCCGGTGGGGGCGCCGGTGTCGTCGTGGTTCTCGCCGAGTAGCAGTTCGAGGTCGAAGTTGGCCACCGTCGGATCCAGGGGCAGGCCGGTGACGGTCAGGTGCGGCAGTTCCAGGCGGGGGCGTTCGGTGTTCTGGAATTCGAGGGAGACCTGGAACAGCGGCGCGTGGGCGGTGGAGCGGGCGGGGTCGACGGCTTCGACGACCTGTTCGAAGGGGACGTCGGCGTGAGCGAAGGCGTCGAGGTCGGTGGTGGTGACGTCGGTGAGCAGGTCGGTGTAGGTGATCTGGCCGGGGACGCGGGTGCGCAGCACCAGGGTGTTGACGAACATGCCCACCACGTCGTCGAGGGCGCGGTGTCCCCGGCCGGCGATGGGGGTGCCCACGGCAATGTCGTCACTGCCCGAGAGCCGGGCCAGCAGCACCGCCAGGGCGGCGTGCACGGCCATGAACACGGTGGTGCCGTGGGCGTGGGCGAGGCGGGTGAGGCGGTCGTGCAGGGCGGCGTCGATCGGGAAGCGGACGACGTCGCCGCGGAAGGACCGTTGCGCGGGCCGCGGCCGGTCGGTGGGCAGGGTGAGGACCTCGGGCAGGCCGGCGAGGGTGGTGCGCCAGTAGTCGAGCTGGGTGGCGGCGAGGGAGCCGGGGGTGTCGGCGTCGCCGAGGCGGCCGAGTTGCCAGAGGGTGTAGTCGGCGTACTGCACCTCGAGCGGCGCCCAGGCGGGCGCGTCGCCGCGGGTGCGGGATTGGTAGGCGGTCATCAGGTCGCGGGCCAGGGGGACGGTGGAGAAGCCGTCGGCGGCGATGTGGTGGAGGACGAGAACGGCGAGGTGGTCGTCGCGGCCGAGGGTGTACACCCGTGCCCGCAGCGGCACGTCGACGGTGACGTCGAAGCCGGTGGCGGCGAACTCGGCGGCGGCGGCGACGACGGTGTCCTCGGTCGCGGGCACGACGTCGACGGTGAGGCCGACGTCGTCGGCGTCGAGGATCCGCTGCGCGGGCCCGCCGGGGCCGGCCGGGTAGACGGTGCGCAGGCTCTCGTGCCGGGCCAGGACGTCCCGGACGGCGGTGTCGAGCGCGGCGACGGACAGATGTCCGGTCAGCCGGATCGCGAGCGGGATGTTGTAGGCCGGGGAGCTGGTGTCGAACTGGTTGACGAACCACATGCGCTGCTGGGCCGGAGACAGCGGGATGCGGGCGGGACGCGGGCGCCGGCCCGGTCCGGTGCCGGTGGCCGGCTCGGCGCCCGGGGTTTCGGCGAGGCGGGCGGCGAGGGCGCGGACGGTGGGGGCCTCGAACAGGGCCCGTACCCCGAGGTCGACGCCGAGGGCGGCGCCGAGACGGGAGGCGGCGCGGGTCGCGACGAGGGAGTTGCCGCCGACGTCGAAGAAGCTGTCGGTGACCGAGACCCGGTCGACGCCGAGGACGTCGGCGAACACCGCGGCGACGGCGGTTTCGAGTGCGTCGGCGGGCGGGATGTAGTCGCCGCTGCCGCCGGACAGGTCCGGTGCGGGCAGGGCGCGGCGGTCGAGCTTGCCGACGGGGGTGAGGGGGATCTCGTCGAGGGCGACGACCGCGGCGGGCACCATGTGCGCGGGCAGCCGGTCACCGACGTGGGCGCGCAGGGCGTCGGCGTCGACGTCGTGTCCGGGGGTGGGCAGGACGTAGGCGACGAGCACGGTCTCCCCCGACGGGGCGGTGTGGCCGAGGGTCGCGGCGAACGCGACGCCCGGGTGGCTGCACAGCGCGGCGTCGATCTCGCCGAGTTCGATGCGGAAGCCGCGGACCTTGACCTGGAAGTCGGAGCGGCCCACGTACTCGAGTTCGAGGGCGTCGGTCCAGCGCACCACGTCGCCGGTGCGGTACAGCCGTTCCCCCGGTGCCCCGAACGGGTCCGCGACGAACCGGCCTGCCGTCAGGTCGGGGCGGGCGTGGTAGCCGCGGGCCAGGCCGAGGCCGCCGAGGTACAGCTCGCCCGCGACGCCGACGGGCACGGGGCGCAGGGCGGCGTCGAGCACGAGGGCGCGGACGCCGCGCAGCGGACCGCCGAGCGTGATGGGGCCGGCGACGGTCATCGGGGCGCTGATGGCGGCCATGATCGTGGTCTCGGTGGGGCCGTAGGCGTTGACCAGGCGCCGGCCGGGCGCCCAGGTGTCGCGCAGTTCCGACGGCCAGGCCTCGCCGCCGACGGCGAGATCGGCGAAGGCGTCGAGGTCGTCGGGGGGCAGGGAGGCCAGGGCGGCGGGGGTGATGAAGCCGTGGGTGACGCCGTGCTCGCGCAGGACACGGGCGAGTTCGTCGCCGCCGTACACGGTGGGCGGTACGACCGCCAGGGCGGCGCCGGAACCGAACGCGAGCAGGTATTCGAAGATCGAGGCGTCGAAGCTCGGCGAGGAGAAGTGCATGACGGTCGCGCCGGGGCCGGCGCCGAACCGGCCTCGCTGGTCGAGGGCGAAGTTCTCGAGGCTGCGGTGGGTGGTCACCACGCCCTTCGGGCGGCCGGTGGAGCCGGAGGTGTAGATGAGGTAGGCGGGGTGGTCCAGGCGCAGCGGGCCGCGGCGGTCGGCGTCGCCGATCGGGTCGGTGGAGCCATCGGTGAGCCGAGCGGCGAAGTCGTCGGTGTCGACGGTGAGCCAGCGGGCGGTGTCCGGCAGCGTGTCGCGGTGCGCGGCGGTGGTCACGCCGAGGGTGGCGCCGCTGTCCGCGAGCATGAAGGCGATGCGGTCGGTGGGATAGTTCGGGTCGACGGGCACGAACGCGGCACCGGTCTTGGTCACCGCCCACATCGCGGCCACCGACTGCAACGATCGCGAAATCCCCAGGGCCACGAAGGTTTCCGGACCCACGCCGAGGTCGAGCAGGACGCGGGCGGCGCGGGTGGACCATTCGTCGAGCCGGCGGTAGGTCCACCGGGCGGCGCCGTCGACGATCGCGACGGCGTCCGGGTGCGTGGCGGCGGTCGCGGTGAACAGCTCCGGCAGGGTGCGGGTGGTGCCGCCGACGGGACCGCGGACGGGAGCGAGGACGGCGCGTTCGTCGTCGAAGAGCACGTCGACGGCCGCGGCCGGGGCGTCGAGATCGGTGGCCAGGGTGGTCAGGGCCCGCTCGATGCGGCGGGCGACGGTCTCGACGGCCGGGCGGTCGAACACCTCGGGCAGGTACTTCAGCCGCAGGTGCAGGGTCGCGGTGTCGCCGGTGCCGGCCGGGTGCGCGACGATGCTCAGCGGGTAGTGCGCGGCGTCGTGGCCGCTGATGCCGGCCACCCGCATCCCGGCGATGTCGGTGTCCTCGGTCAGGCCCGCCCGGTCCACCGGGTAGGACTCGAACACCGTGAGGGTGTCGAAGCCGGCGGCCGCGCCGACCCGGCGTTCGATGGCGCTCAGACCGATGTGGTGGTGGTCGAGCATGGCCGCCTGCTCGGCCTGCACCCGGTCGAGCAGGGCGCCGAGGGTCTCGGCGGGCCGCACGGTGATCCGGACGGGGACGGTGTTGATGAACAGCCCGATCATCGACTCGATGCCGGCGACCTGCGGGGGCCGGCCGGAGACGGTGGCGCCGAAGACGACGTCGTGGCGGCCGGTGAGCGCGCCGAGCACGAGCGCCCACGCGGTCTGCACCAGGGTGTTGACGGTCACACCGCGGTCGGTGGCGACGGCGTCGAGGCGCGCGGCGAGGTCGGACGGCAGGTCCAGGTCGAGGTCCTGCGAGACCGCGGCGGTGCGGCCGGGGCGATGCGCGGGGGCGAGCAGGGTGGGCTCGTCGAGACCGGCGAGGGTGTGGGCCCAGGCGTCCGCGGCGGTGTCGGGGTCCTGCCCGGCCAGCCAGCGCAGGTAGTCGCCGTAGCTGCGGGGCCGGCCGAGTGCGCCGGTGTCGCCGTCGGTGGCGTACAGCAGCAGCAGATCCTGGACCAGCAGCGGCGTGGACCAGCCGTCGAGCAGGATGTGGTGATTGGTCAGGGCCAGCCGGTACCGGTCGGCGGCGACCCGGACGAGGGTGGCGCGCAGCAGCGGGGCGACGGCGGTGTCGAATCGGGTGCGGCGGTCCTCGTCGAGCAGGCGCGTCGCCTGACGGTCCGGATCGTCGAGGCCGGTCAGGTCCAGCACCGTCCAGGGCAGTTCGACGCGGGCGGGGACGACCTGGACGAAGCCGCCGGACCCGTCGTCGGCGAACGCGGCCCGCAGGTTGGGGTGCCGGTCGAGCAGCAGCTGCGCGGCGCGGCGCAGCCGGTCCGGGTCGACGGTGCCGTGCAGGTCGAGGACGAGTTGCACGACGTAGGCGTCGGCGGACTGCTCGGCGAGCAGGGCGTGGAACAGCAACCCGGCCTGTAACGGGGCGACGGGCCACACGGTGGCCAGGCCGGTGTCGTGCCCGGCCGCCCGGTAGTGGCGTTCGAGGCGGTCGAGGGTGGGCTGGTCGAGGGCGACGAGGGGCACGTCGGACGGGGTCAGGCCACCGGCGTGCGGGGCGCGGGCATGCCGGGTCAGGGCGGTGGCCGCGGCCGCCCACCGGTCGGTGAGGGCGGCGACGTCGGCGTCGCCGAGCAGGTGCTGCGGGTAGGAGAAGGTGGCGCGCAGCACGGGCCCGTCGAGGGTGGGCACGGTCACGGCGTTGATGTCGACGACGGCGGCGGCCGGCATGTCCGGGCTCTGGGCGCCGCCGCGGTCGAAGGCGTCGACCGGCAGCCACGGGGTGTCCGCTTCGGTGAGGGCCGGGGTGAGGCGGCCGAGGTAGTTGAAGCTGATCTGCGGGGCGGGGCGGGTCCGCAGCCGGGCGGCGGTGTCGGCGTTGAGGTACCGCAGCAGGCCGAACCCGATGCCGTGGTCGGGGACGGCGGCGAGCTGTTCCTTGACGGCCTTGATCGCGGCACCGGCGGCGTCACCGCCGCGCAGCGCGTCCGGCAGGTCGACGCCGCTCAGGTCGAGCCGGACCGGATGGATGGTGGTGAACCAGCCGACGGTGTGGGACAGGTCCGCGCCCGGGGCGACGGCGGTCTCCCGGCCGTGTCCCTCGAGGCCGACCAGCACGTCGTCGACGCCGGTGCCGCGGTCGCGGCGCCAGGCGGTGACCGCCAGGGCCAGGGCGGTGAGCAGGCCGTCGTTGACGGTGCCGTGGAACGCGCCGGGCACCGCGGTCAGCAGCGCGGCGGTGACGTCGGCGGGCAGGTCGGTGGAGACGGTGCGGACCGTGGCGTTGGTGTCGACGACCGGGTCGAGGGGACGGTCCCCGAGCAGCGGGTCGTCGCCGTCGAGGATCGCGGTCCAGCGGTCGAGTTCGGCGACGCGGTCGGACCGGTGTGCGGCCTCGACGAGGGCGTGCGCCCAGCGCCGCACGGAGGTGCCGGTGGGGGGCTCCTCGACCGTGGTGCCGCGGAGGGCGGCGGCCCACGCGGCCGCGAGGTCGGGCACGAGGATGCGCCAGGACACGCCGTCGACGGCGAGGTGGTGTACGACCAGCAGCAGACGCCCGGAGCCGGCGGCGGCGTCGAACCACACCGCCTGCAGCAGGATTCCGGCGGCGGTGTCGAGCCGGTCGGCAGCGGCGTCGAGTTCGGCGGCGGCGAGGGCGAAGAAGTCGTCGGTGTCGGCGGCGGTGGTGACGGGGACGCGGTGGATCAGCGTGTCGGCGGTGACCGCGCCGGGACCGCGGACCTGCAGGCCGACCCCGGCGGGGTCGTCCACGTCGGGGACGAGGCGGGCGCGGAGCATGTCGTGCCGGTCCAGCACCGCCTGCAGTGTGGCCGCGAGGGTGACGCGGTCCAGGCCGGCGGGCAGCCGCAGCAGCGCGGCCTGGGAGTAGCGGTCGATGCTGCCGCCCCGTTCGAGCATCCACCGCACGATCGGGGTCAGCGGCACGGGACCGACGCCGCGTCCGGGCAGCTCGGCGAGGACGGCCGGGCCGTCGCCGAGGGTGGCGACGGCGGCGAGCGCTGCGGGGGTCTTGCGTTCGAACACATCCCGGGGGGTCAGCTCGATCCCGGCGGCCCGGGCGCGCGAGACCAGCTGGATGGACATGATGCTGTCGCCACCGAGCGCGAAGAACGAGTCGTCCACCCCGACCGTCTCGAGGCCGAGGACCTGCGCGAACAGGTCGACGAGCTGCCTTTCGAGGTGGCCGGCGGGGGCACGGGTCTCGGTGGCCAGCGCACCGAAGTCGGGGTCGGGCAGCGCCTTGCGGTCGAGCTTGCCGGTGGCCGTGACCGGCAGGGTGTCGAGGACGACGAGGGTGGCCGGGACCATGTAGGCGGCGAGGTCACCGGCGACCCGGTTCAGCGTGGCGGCCACATCCACGGTCGCGCCGGTCTCCGGAACCACGTACCCGACGAGGCGGTCGGCGGCGGGGTCGTCGCGGTGGAGCACGACGACGGCGCGGGCGACGCCGGGGCAGCGCAGCAACGCCGCCTCCACCTCCCCCAGTTCGATGCGGAAGCCGTGCAGCTGCACCTGGAAGTCGCTGCGGCCGACGTAGTCGAGCCGGCCGTCGCGGCGCCGGCGGGCGAGGTCGCCGGTGCGATACATGCGGGCGCCGGGACCGCCGAACGGGTCGGCGACGAAGCGCGCGGCGGTCAGGTCGGGGCGGCCCAGGTAGCCGCGGGCGGCCTGCCCGCCGGAGACGTACATCTCGCCGATCACGCCGACCGGCACGGGATGCAGCCGCCGGTCGAGGACGTGCACCGTCAGTCCGGGGATGGCGTCGCCGATGACGCTGGCCGAGGCGGTCGCGGCGAACTGCCGGTCCAGCGGCTGCAGGGTCACGTGCACGGTGGTCTCGGTGATGCCGTACATGTTCACCAGCACCGGCGCGGTGTCCGGGTGACGGCGGTACCAGCGTTCGAGCTGGGCGAGGTCGAGGGCTTCGCCGCCGAAGACGACGTAGCGCAGCGACAGGGAGTGCTCGCCGGCGGCGCGGTCGGCCTCGATCAGCTGGTAGAACGCGGTGGGTGTCTGGTTGAGCACGGTGACGTGCTCGCGGCGCAGCAGGTCGAGGAACGCCTCCGGGGAGCGGGCGGTGTGGTGGTCGACGACGACGAGACGGCCGCCGTAGGCGAGTGCGCCCCACAGTTCCCACACCGAGAAGTCGAAGGCGTACGAGTGGAACATGGTCCACACGTCGTGCTCGTCGAATCCGAACCGGTCGTGGGTTTCGGCGAGGAGGGTGACGACGTTGCGGTGCGGGACGACCACGCCCTTGGGACGGCCGGTCGAGCCGGAGGTGTAGATGACGTAGGCGGTGTGGTCCGGGCGCAGCGCACCGAGCCGGTCGGTGTCGGTGAGCGGGCCGTCGGGCAGTTCCGCGAGCCGGGCGGCGGTGTCCGGGGTGTCGAGCAGCAGCACCGGGGCGTCCCCGGCGGGCAGGGTGCCGGCGTCGGCGGCGGTGGTGACGATGCAGACCGGCCGGGCGTCGTCGAAGAGGAACGCGAGCCGCTCCGGCGGGTAGGACACGTCGACGGGCAGGTATCCGGCGCCGGTCTCGAGGACGGCGAGCAGCGTGACGATCAGGTCGGTCGAGCGGGGCACGGCGACGGCGACGAGCCGGTCGGGTCCGGCGCCGTGCGCGATCAGGTCCCGGGCGAGGCGACGGGCCCGCGCGGCGAGCTCGCGGTAGGTCAGCGTCGGGGTGGCCGGGTCGGTGGGGGCGGTGATCGCGACCGTGTCGGGTGCTGCGGCGACGGACCGGGCGAAGAGGGCGGGGATGGTCTGGGCGTGCCGGTCGGGGTCGGGGCGTCGCGCGGCGGCGGGCTGTTCGGCGGGGTCGAGCAGGTCGAGGTCGCCGACGGGCCGGGCCGGGTCGGCCGTGACGGCGGTGAGGACCCGCAGGAACCGGTCGGCGAACGCGGTGACGGTGTCGGCGTCGAACAGGTCGGTGGCGTAGGTGAAGGCGCCGGTCATGCCGGCGGGGTCGGCGCCGGCGGCCGGGTTCTCCCCCATGGTCAGCTGCAGGTCGAACTTGGCGACGGGGGCGTCGGCGTCGAGGGCGTCCACGGTCAGGTCGGGCAGCGCGAGGTGGGCGCGTTCGTTGTTCTGGAACTCGAGGACCACCTGCACGAGCGGGGCGTGGTCGGTGGCGCGGGTGGGGGCGAGGGCGTCGACGAGCTTCTCGAAGGGCAGCTCGGCGTGCCCGAAGGCGGCGAGGTCGACCTCGCGGGTGCGTTCGAGGTGGTCGGTGAACGGCAGGGCGGGGGCGACGGGGGTGCGCAGCACCAGGGTGTTGACGAACATGCCCACCAGATCGTCGAGGGCGCGGTGTCCCCGGCCGGCGATGGGGGTGCCCACGGCGATGTCGTCACTGCCCGAGAGCCGGGCCAGCAGCACCGCCAGGGCGGCGTGCACGGCCATGAACACGGTGGCGCCGTGGGCGACTGCGAGGTCGGCGAGCCGGCGGTGCAGTTCGGGCTCGACGTCGAAGCGGACGGTGGCGCCGCGGAACGACTGGTGCGGCGGGCGGGGCCGGTCGGTGGGCAGGGGCAGGATCTCGGGCAGGTCGGCCAGGGCGGTGCGCCAGAACTCGAGCTGCCGGGCGGCGAGCGAGTCCGGATCGGCCGGATCGCCGAGGACCTGCCGCTGCCACAGCGCGTAGTCGGCGTACTGCACCGGGAGCGGCGCCCACGCCGGCTCCTGTCCCCGGGTGCGGGCCGCGTAGGCGGTCATCAGATCCCGGGCCAGCGGCGCCATCGACGCCCCGTCCGCCGCGATGTGATGCACCACGAACACCAGCACATGCTCCCCGTCGCCCAGCGCGAACAACCGCGCCCGCACCGGCACCTGCACGGCCACATCGAACCCCGCGGTGACCTCGGCGGCCACCCGCTGCGGCAGCTCGCCGGCGGCGATCGGGACCGGATCGAGGTCGGGGGTGGCCTGGGCGGGGTCGGTGACCAGCTGCGCCGGTCCGGTGTTCTCGTTCGGGTACCAGGTGCGCAGGGTTTCGTGGCGGGCGATCAGGTCGTGCACCGCGGCGGTGAGCGCCGCCCGGTCGAGGCGGCCGGTCAGCCGGATCGCCAGGGGGATGTTGTAGGCGGCCGAGGCGGTGTCGAACTGGTTGACGAACCACATCCGCTGCTGGGGTGGGGACAACGGGATCCGGTCGGGGCGCGGGCCCGCGGTGAGGGGGACGCGGGTGCCACCGGCGTGGTCGTCGAGGATGCGTGCGGCCAGGGTCCGCACGGTCGGGGCCTCGAACAGCACCCGCACGCCGGCGTCGGTGCCGAGGGCGCCGTTGATGCGGGCGACGACACGGGTGGCGATCAGCGAGTTGCCGCCGAGCTCGAAGAAGCTGTCGTCGACGGAGACCTTCTCGTGGCCGAGGGCCTCGGCGACGATGTCGGCGATGGCGGCCTCGGTCTCGGTGGCCGGGGCGCGGTATTCGCCGGTGGCCGACAGGTCGGGTACCGGCAGGGCGCGGCGGTCGAGCTTGCCGACCGGGGTGAGCGGGATCTCGTCGAGGACGACGATCGCGGCGGGCACCATGTGCGCCGGCAGTTGCCCGGCGACGTGCCCCCGCAGCGCGGCGGTGTCGACGTGGTGGCCGGTCTCCGGCAGGACGTAGGCGACGAGGGCGGTGTCGCCGGACGGGGTGGTGTGCCCGAGTGTCACCGCGAAGGCGACGTCGTCGTGGGCGGCGAGGGCGGTGTCGATCTCGCCGAGTTCGATGCGGAAGCCGCGGACCTTGACCTGGAAGTCGGAGCGGCCGAGGTATTCGACGGTGCCGTCGGTGCGCCAGCGCACCACGTCGCCGGTGCGGTACATCCGCTCCCCCGGCGCGCCGAACGGGTCGGCGACGAACCGGGCCGCGGTGAGGCCGGGACGGCGGTGGTAGCCGCGGGCCAGGCCGGCGCCGGCGATGTAGAGCTCCCCGGCGACCCCGATGGGGACGGGCCGCAGCCGTTCGTCGAGGACGACCTCGTGGAAGCCGATGGCGGGGCCACCGACGGTGACGGTGGTGTCCGGGCGCATGTCGGGGCTGACGCTGGTCTCGATGGTGGCCTCGGACGGGCCGTAGCCGTTGTACATGTGGCGGCCCGGCGCCCAGCGGTCGACCAGTTCCGGCGGGCAGGCCTCCCCGGCGACGACGAGCACGCGCAGCTCGTCGAGGCCCGCGGGATCGAGGGAGGCGAGGGCGGTGGGGGTGATGAACGCGTGGGTGATGCGTTCCTCGCGCAGGATGCGGGCGAGTTCCTCGCCGCCGTAGACGCTGGGCGGCACGATGACGAGGGTGGCGCCGGCGCAGAACGCCTTGGTCAGCTCGAAGAGGGACGCGTCGAAGCTCGGCGACGCCAGGTGCGAGACGCGGGCCCGATGGGTGATCGAGAAGTGTTCGCGCACTTCGGCGTTGAGGTTGGTCAGGCCGCGGTGGGTGACGACGACGCCCTTGGGGCGGCCGGTCGAGCCGGAGGTGTAGATCAGGTATGCCGGATGGTCGTACCGCAGCGGGACACGGCGGTCGTCGTCGGTGACCGGGGCGGACGAGACGTCGTCGAGCCGGCGGCGCAGGCCGGGGTCGTCGAGCAGCAACCACGACACCGCGTCCGCGGGCCACACGTCGCGGTGGGCGGTGGTGGTCAGGCCGAGGGTGGCCCGGCAGTCGTCGAGCATGTAGGCGATCCGCTCGGGCGGGTAGCCGGGGTCGACGGGGACGAACGCCGCCCCCGACTTGGTCACCGCCCACACCGCCGCGACCGATTCGATCGAACGCGAAATTCCCAGGGCCACAAAGGATTCCGGGCCGACACCGTGGCTCGTGAGGACGCGGGCGAGCCGGTTCGACCAGGCGTCGAGCTCACCGTAGGTGACGGTGCGGCCGTCGAAGGACAGGGCCACCGCCTCCGGCACGATCGCCGCCACCGACGACAGCAGTTCGGGCCACAGCTGCGGGGAGACAGCGGGCCGGCCCCGCGCCGGGGCCAGGGTGGCGAGTTCACGCGGGGTGACGATCTCCACGTCCCCCACCGTCACGGACGCGTCCGCGGTGACGGCGTCGAGGATCCGCGCGAACCGGTCCGCGAACGAGGCGACCGTGTCCGCGTCGAACAGGTCGGTGGCGTAGGTGAACGCCGCGCGCACGCCGGATTCGCCGCCGGGCCGCTCGGCGATCGACAGCTGCAGGTCGAACGGGGACAGGCCGGGATCGAGGTCGAGCACCCGCGCGGTCGCTCCCGGGAGCGCGATCTCGGGATGCTCGATGTCCTGGAACTCGAGCAGCACCTGGAACAGCGGGGGGTAGGACGTCGACCGGGGCGGGTCGAGGGCCTCGACGAGCCGCTCGAACGGGACGTCGGCCTGGCCGAACGCCGCCAGATCCGCCGAACGCACCCGCCGCAACAGCGAGTCGAACCGTTCGCGTTCGTCCACCCGGGCCCGCAGTACCACGGTGTTGACGAACATGCCGACCAGATCGTCGAGGGCGCGGTCACCGCGCCCGGCGACGGGGCTGCCGACCACGATGTCGTCGTGGGTGGACAGCCGGGCCAGCAGCACCGCCAGCGCCGCATGCACGACCATGAACAGCGACGCGTCGTGCTCGCGGGCCAGCTCGAGCATGCGGCGGTGGGTGTCGGCGCCGATCTCGAACGCCACGCGGGCGCCGCGTCCGGACTGCTGCACCGGGCGGGGCCGGTCCCACGGCAGTTCGAGCAGTTCCGGCGCCCCGGCCAGCGCGTCGTGCCAGAACGCGAGCTGCCGGGCGGCGATGGAGGCGGGATCGGACTCGTCGCCCAGCACGGTGTGCTGCCACAGCGTGTAGTCGGCGTACTGCACCGGCAGCGGCGACCGATCGGGGGCGTGGCCACCGGCGCGGGCGGCGTACGCAGTCATCAGATCTCGCCCCAGCGGTCCCATCGAGAAGCCGTCGGCGGCGATGTGGTGCACGACCAGGACCAGCACGTGGTCGGTGTCGGTGAGGGTGAGCAGCCGGATCCGCACCGGCACCTCGGTGGCGACGTCGAACCCGGCGCCGACGATCCGATCGATGTGCGCGGGCACCGTGTCCTCGGTCTCGACGCGGGTGACGGTGAAGTCGGGCTGCGCCACGGCGATCGGCAGCACGACCTGGATCGGGCCGTCGTCGGTGAGCGGGTAGCGGGTGCGCAGCGTCTCGTGGCGCGCGGCGACGTCGGCGGCGGCGGCCCGCAGCGCCGCGTGGTCCAGCTCCCCGGTCAGACGCAGTGCGACGGCGATGTTGTAGGCGGGGGAGGTCGTGTCGAACTGGTTGATGAACCACATGCGCTGCTGGGCCGGGGACAGCGGGATCGTGGGGGGCCGGGTCGCTGCGGCGGTCAGCGCGGGCCGCGCCGCGGCGTCGCGGTCGCGGAGCCGCTCGGCCAGCGCGGCGACGGTGGGCACGTCGAACAGATCACGCACGCCCACATCGGTGCCGGTCGCGGCGGCGATCCGCGCGGCCAGCCGCATGGCCAGCAGCGAATTGCCGCCCAGATCCAGGAAGCTGTCGTGCACGCCGAGACGCTCCACCCCGAGCAGGCCGGCGAAGACCTCGGCCAGGACCTGCTCGACCGGGGTGCGCGGCGCGACGTGCTCCGCCGCCCGCCCGGAGGTGAAGTCCGGGTCGGGCAGTGCCTTGCGGTCGAGCTTGCCGTTGGGGTTGAGCGGGAACCGGTCGAGGACCACGACGTGGGCGGGCACCATGTAGCCGGGCAGCCGGGTCGCGGCCGCCCCGAGGAGGGCCGCGGTATCGACCTCGCGGCTCGCCGCGGTATCGATGTTCCGGCCGGGTTCGGGCACGACGTACGCGACGAGCACCCCGTCGGAGCCGTCGGAGCCGCCGGCGGCGGGCCGGTGCACCACGACCGCGGCCTGCGCGACGGCCGGATCGGCGAGCAACGCCTGCTCGATCTCACCGAGCTCGATCCGCAGGCCCCGGAGCTTGACCTGGAAATCGGTGCGACCGAGGTAGATCAGATTGCCGTCGCGGCGCCAGGACACGAGATCGCCGGTGCGGTACATGCGGGTGCCGGACGGACCGAACGGATCGGCGACGAACCGGTCGGCGGTCAGGTCGCCGCGCCCGACATAGCCGCGGGCGAGCTGGATGCCGGACAGGTACAGCTCCCCCACGGCGCCGACGGGAACCGGGTGCAGCCGCGCATCGAGGACGTGGACGCGGGTGTTCCACACCGGGGCGCCGATCGGCACGATGTCGACGTCGTCGGCGGTGCAGGCCCAGAACGTGACGTCGACGGCGGCCTCGGTGGGCCCGTACAGGTTGTGCAGGGCCGCGGCGGGGAAGGCGGCGCGGGCCGCGGCGACCGTGGACGGGGGCAGCGCCTCGCCGCTGCAGAACAGCAATCGCAGCGACGTGCAGCGGGCCGGGTCGGTGGCGGCGACGAACACCGCGAGCATGGACGGCACGAAGTGCGCCACGGTGACGTGCTGCTGTTCGACGACGGCGGTGAGGTAGGCGGGGTCGCGGTGCCCGTCGGGCGCGGCGACGACGAGGCGCGCCCCGGTGTGCAGCGGCCAGAAGAACTCCCACACCGACACGTCGAACGTGAACGGTGTCTTCTGCAGGACGGTGTCCTCGGCGGTGAGCGGATAGGCGTGCTGCATCCACCGCAGCCGGTTGACGATCGCGGCGTGAGCGACCGCGACTCCCTTGGGTCGGCCGGTGGACCCGGAGGTGTACAGCACGTAGGCGAGATGGTCGCCCGTCAGCGGGGCGGCGCGCTCGTCCGGGGTGACGGGGGCGTCGGATGCGCCGGTCAGGTCGAGGCGATCGACCTCGAGGATCGGCGCGGGGGTGGGGAGGATCGTCCGGTCGGCGGCGGTGGTCAGCACACACACCGGACGGGCGTTGCCCAGGACGTATTCGAGCCGGTCGGCGGGATGGTCGGGGTCGAGCGGCAGGTAGGCGCCGCCGGCCTTGATCACCGCGTACATCCCGACGAGCAGCTCGACCGAGCGTCGCATCGCGAGCCCGACGAGGCGGTCCGGGCCGACGCCCTCGGCGATCAGATGCCGGGCGAGCCGGTTGGTGCGGGCATCGAACTCGGCGTAGGTCAGGGCCTCGTCGCCGAAGACGACGGCGACCGCGTCGGGGGTGCGGGCGGCCTGCCGGGCGAACAGGTCGGCGAGGGTATGCGGGCTGCGGGGGGCGTCGGTGGCGTTCCAGCGTCGCAGGATCAGCTCGCGTTCGCCCTCCTCGAGCAGGTCGAGGTCGCCGACGGGCACGTGCGGGGTGGTGGTCACGGCGGTGAGCAGCCGCACGAAGCGGTCGGCGAGTGCGGTGACGGTGCCGGCGTCGAACAGGTCGGTCGCGTAGGACAGGGCGCCGGTGAGGGCGGCGGGGGCGCCGTCGTCTCCGGGGACTTCGGTCAGCATCAGATGCAGGTCGTATTTGGTGGTGCCGGTGTCGATTTCGGCGACGTCGACGGTCAGGTCGGGCAGCTGCAGGTGCGCGGACTCGTTGTTCTGGAAGGCCAGCATCACCTGGAACAGGGGCGCGTAGGCCTCGGATCGGTGGTCGGTGACGGCGTCGACGAGGGCGTCGAACGGCAGATCGGCGTGGGCGAGGGCGTCGACGTCGCGGTCGCGGACGTGGGTCAGATGCTCGGCGAAGCTCTGCTGTGCGGGGACGGGGGTGCGCAGCACGACGGTGTTGACGAACATGCCGACCAGATCGTCGAGGGCGCGGTCGCCGCGACCGGAGACGGGGGTGCCCACGGTGATGTCGTCGCTGCCCGAGAGCCGGGCCAGCAGCACCGCCAGGGCCGCGTGCACCGTGATGAAGGGGGTGGCGCCGTGCGTGCGGGCCAGGTCGCCGACCGCCCGGTACAGCTCGGACCCGACCTCGAAGCGGACGGTGGCGCCGCGGAACGACTGCTGCGGCGGGCGGGGCCGGTCGGTGGGCAGCGCCAGTACTTCCGGTGCGCCGGACAGGGTTTCGTGCCAGTACCGCAGCTGGGCGGCGGCGAGCGAGTCCGGATCGGCCGGGTCGCCGAGGACCTGCCGCTGCCACAGCGCGTAGTCGGCGTACTGCACCTCCAGGGGCGTCCAGTGGGGGGCGCGGCCGCCGGTGCGGGCCGCGTAGGCGGTCATCAGATCCCGGGCCAGCGGCGCCATCGACGCCCCGTCCGCCGCGATGTGATGCACCACGAACACCAGCACATGCTCCCCGTCGCCCAGCGCGAACAACCGCGCCCGCACCGGCACCTGCACGGCCACATCGAACCCCGCGGTGACCTCGGCGGCCACCCGCTGCGGCAGCTCGCCGGCGGCGACGGTCGTCGCGGCGAGATCGAGGTGCACCTGCTCGACCGGGCGGATCCGCTGGACGGGGCCGTCGGCCGTGGCCGGGAACTCGGTGCGCAGCGCCTCGTGGCGGGCGAGCACATCGGTGACGGCGGTGGCGAGCGCGTCGCGGTCGAGCCGGCCGCGCAGCCGGATCGCCATCGGGATGTTGTAGGCCGGCGAGGCGGTGTCGAGCTGGTTGACGAACCACATCCGCTGCTGGGCCGCGGAGACCGGCAGCACCCCCGGGCGGGGCCCGGCGACCAGCGGCACCCGGGTGCCCGTGCCGGCGCCGGCGGTGAGGGCGGCGAGGGTCCGCACCGTGGGGGCCTCGAACAGTGCCCGCACCCCCAGGTCGGTGCCGAGGGCGGCGTTGATGCGGGCGACGACCCGGGTGGCGATCAGCGAGTTGCCGCCGAGCTCGAAGAAGCTGTCGTCGAGACCGACGCGGTCGACGCCGAGGAGCTCGACGAACACCTGCGCCACCGTCTTCTCGGCGTCGGTGGACGGCGCGACGTAGGTGGTGCCGTCCGCCGCGAACACGGGCACGGGCAGGGCACGGCGGTCGAGCTTGCCGACCGGGGTGAGCGGGATCTCGTCGAGGACGACGATCGCCGTGGGCACCATGTGCGCCGGCAGACTCCGCGACAGGTACGCGGCGAGGGTGGCGGGTTCGGCGGTGCGCCCGGTCGCGGGCAGCACGTAGGACACCAGGACGGTGTCGCCGGACGGGGCGGTGTGCCCGATCGTCACCGCGAACGTGACGTCCTCGTGGACGGTCAGGACCGCGTCGATCTCGCCGAGTTCGATGCGGAAGCCGCGGACCTTGACCTGGAAGTCGGAGCGGCCGAGGTATTCGAGGGCGCCGTCGCGCCGCCAGCGCACCACGTCGCCGGTGCGGTACATCCGCTCCCCCGGCGCCCCGAACGGGTCGGCGACGAACCGGCCGGCGCTGAGCCCGGGCTTGCCGCGGTAGCCCCGGGTGATGCCCGGGCCGGCGATGTACAACTCGCCGGCGACGCCGATCGGCACCGGCCGCAGCCGGGAGTCCAGGACGACCTCGTGCGTGCCGCGCACGGGCGTGCCGATCGGGATCGTGGGGGCCGGCGCGAGCGGACCGCAGATGTTGACGACGATCGTGCACTCGGTCGGGCCGTACGCGTTGAACATCCGCCGGCCCCGGGACCAGCGGGCGACGAGTTCGGGCGGGCACGCGTCCCCGGCCACGGTGACCGACTCGACGGCGATACCCTCCGGATCGACGGAGGCCAGCGCCGCGGGAGTGGAGAAGGCGTGGGTGATGCGCTGCTCGCGGAAGAAGCGGGCCAGTTCCTCGCCGCCGTAGATCGTCGGAGGCACCACGACGAGGGTGGCACCGATCGCGAATGCGGTCATGTACTCGTACACCGAGGCGTCGAAGCTCGGGGACGAGAAGTGCGAGACCCGCGAGTGCGGGGTCGGGCCGTGCCGGCCGTGCAGTTCGGCGCACAGGTTCGCCAGTCCGCGGTGTGGCACCACCACGCCCTTCGGGCGACCGGTGGACCCTGAGGTGTAGATCAGGTAGGCGGGATGGTCGAAGTGCAGCGCGCCACGACGGTCGAGGTCCGACAGCGGCGCGTCGGAGACCGAGTCCAGCGCCGCGACGAACTCCGCGTCGTCGAGCACCAGCCACGGCACGTCGGCGGGCAAGCCGTCGCGGTGGGCAGTGGTGGTCACGCCGAGGACGGCGCCGGAGTCGGCGAGCATGTACTCGATCCGCTCGGCCGGGTAGGCCGGGTCGACCGGCATGTACGCGGCGCCGGACTTGGCCACCGCCCAGACCGCAGCCACGGATTCGAGGGACCGGGCGATGCCGAGGGCGACGAACGTCTCCGGGCCGGCGCCGGCGTCGATCAGCACCCGGGCGACCCGGTTGGACCAGGCGTCGAGCTCCCCGTACGTCATCGTGCGGCCCTCGAATTCCAGGGCCCTCGCGTCGGGCACGTGCGAGGCCACGGAGGCGAGGATCTCGGGCCACAGCTGCGGGGACGAGCCGGGCAGTCCGCGCACCGGGCTCAGCTCCGCCGCCTCGTCCGGGAAGACGATGTCGACGTCCCCGATCGGCGCCGCCGGGTCGGCGGTGACGGCATCCAGGATCCTCAGCAAACGTTCGCAGAACGATCGCGCGGTGTCGGTGTCGAAGAGGTCGGCGGCGTACCTACACCTCAGGCGGGCGCCGTCGGGGCCGGTCGCGGTGTGCACCGCGAGCTCGGCGTGCGCGAGCCCGCCGTCCCCGGCGGTGTCGCCGCTGTCGAGCAGCACCGGCAGGGTCGGCACGTGCTGCGCGTCGAAGGTCCGGGCGAGCCGGTCCGCCGGCACGTCGGCGTGGGCGGTGGCGGCGGCGTGGATCGCGATGACCCGGCCGAGGAGCCCGGCGAACGGCTCGCTCTCGTCGAGCCGCACCCGCAGCGGCAGCGCCCCGGCGGGTGCGGGGACGCCGACGAGAGTGTCGGTGCCGGCGGTGAGCCGGCCGACGAGCACCGCGGCGGCGGCGTGCAGCAGTTCGGTGGAGGTGGCGCCGTGGCGCCGGGCGAGTTCGGCGATCCGTTCCCCGAGCGCGGCGGGGACCGGCACGTCGAGGCGGGCGGCGGTGCGCGTGCGCGGACCGGTGCGGCGGCGGTCGACGGGCAGCTCGAGATGCTCGGGCGCCCCGGCCAGGGCGGCACGCCAGAACCGCTCGACGTCGGCATCGCGCCGCAGGCGCTCGGCGACGGCGGCGGTCGCGCGGTGGATGCGGGCGACCGGCGTGTCCGGGTCGGCCCGCAGGAATTCGGCGAGCAGTTCGACGAAGTTGCCGTGGTGTTCGCGCAGTTCGTCCGGCTCGTACTGGTTGGGGTTGCCGCGGAAGTCCAGGAACGTCCGGGCGGGGGTGCCGCTCTGGTAGATGTTGACCAGCAGGTCGTCGACCGGACCCGAGGTCATGATGTGGAACTCGCCACGGACCGGGCCGAGGGTGATCTCCTGCCGGAAGAGCATCACGTTGATCATCGGTCCGCCGTAGCTGTGGGCCCGGCCGGCGGTGCCGGTCTCGCGGCGGAGGTCCTCGAGGCTGAACCGCTGGTGGCGCAGCGCACCGGTCAGTTCCAGCTGGGCCCGCTGCACCAGGTCGGCGCGGGTGTCGCCGGCTTCGAGGCGGATGTGCAGCGGCGCGGTGTTGACGAGCATGCCGCCGGAGCGTTTCGCCGCCGCGGTGGTGCGCGCGAACACCGGCAGATTGAGCATCACGTCGGCGCGGCCGGTCAGCCGGGAGAGGTAGCACGCGGCCGCCGCGACCACCGTCGCGGCCGCCGACGATCCGCTCGTGGCATCGGCGTCGGTCAACCGGGCGACCAGGTCGTCGGGCAGGGTGACACTCTCGAGGGTGCTGCGCGCGGCGGTCGGCACCGTCCGCCGAGCCAGGGTCGATCCGTCCTCGAGTCCGGCGACCCGTCCGATCCAGTAGTCCCGGTCGCTCGCGTACCGGGTCGAACCACGGTAGTCGAGGTCGGACTGGTAGAGGGCGTGCAGGTCGGCGGCGGTGGGTGGTTCGGGGGCGCGGTCCTCGTGGGCCGCCGAGTACAGCGCGGCGATCCGATTGACCATCGTCATGGCACCGAAGCCGTCGAGGGCTACGTGGTGGATCCGGCTGTACCACAGATGCCGTTGCTCACCGATCCGCAGGATCGTCATGTTCACCAGCGGGTCGCGGGCCAGATCGACCGGGGTGGCGTAGTCGGTGTTCATCCACTGCTGCGCCGCGGCCATCGGATCGGGCGCATCGGAGAAGTCCAGCAGCGGGATGTCGCTGCGGTCGAGGTCGGGATCGACGTACTGATACGGCTCACCGTCGACGTCGACGACCCGCAGGTACGGCGACTGGAACTCGCGGGCGGCCTCGTGCGCGGCCTCGCGCAGCAGATCCAGATCGAGGTCCCCGGGCAGGTCGACGTACTGGGCGATGCAGACGGGCACCTCGGGTGCCAGCTGTTGCGCGAACCAGATCGACCGCTGGGCAGATGACAACGGGAAGGCCCCGGGCGGAATGTGCAGCCGCTCTTGCAACGAACTCCCCTTCACGAAAGTGATTCCAGTGGTGTCCTGGCACCCCCCGGCACCGTGCAGGAAAACCCCTCGGTCGGATCGACGTGGCTGTAGCCCTTTCCCCTTCGATCGTCCGCGCCCTCGAATGTGTGACAGGAGCGCTCCCTCAAGCTAGACCACCGCGACGACGTCTCGGCCCGAAACCGGACCGAAAAATCGACCCCTCGGGCCACATCGATCCCGAGTCGAGACCGGAGAGGCGACCTGTCGTGGCGCTCGCGGCGAATCGACGGGGATTTGTTACCGTTCGATGGCGATCCGGTCACCGGATGCGCTCGAATCACAGTTTCGGTAACCGCTTTTCGAACCGGACCCCGGAAACCGCCCGCGGCGGCCCCGGTCCCCCTATTGTCGAGCCGACCACGCCGTCGCCCGTGCCCGTCCCATCCTCGAGGAGCTCTGGATGCAGCAGCGTCGATGGACCGTTCGTTCGCTCTCCGCCGCGGCCGTCGCGGCCGTCGCCGTGGCCGTGCCCGCCCATGCCGTCGCAGAGCCGGCACCCCCGGGCTTGCCGCCGGATGCGCTGCGGGCCGCGGCCGCCGCGGATTCCCCCGAGGCGCTGCGGGCGGTGGAATCCCTGCTCGACGCGGCCCGCACCCCCGCGTTGTTCGAGCCGCCGCCGCGCAACACGCCGCAGCCGTTCATGCAGCCCGCCCCCACGTTCGGGCTCGGCTGCGGCGGCGGCTTCACCCCGTACGCGATGACCACCGGCTGGGCCCAGCCGGGCCCCAACGCGGTGCCGCCCGTCCAGATCGGGCAGTTGAAGATCTTCGTCTCTCCCACGATCCCCACCCTGCCGGCGCGGGCCGACCTGACGTTCGTGTGGCTGAACATGGAGAACTTCCGCGGCGGCGTGGCCACCCTCGACGACACCGTCGGCGGGGTGCCGCAGCTGTCGAAGACCCTCGACACCGGCACCGGGCCGGTGCTGTCGGCACTGTTCGGTTCCGTGCAGTACGTGGACGGCACCTTCTGCCAGGTGGTGTACACGATGGGGGCGTTCTTCGCCTGAGGGCCGCCGCCGGCTCGGCGGCGCCCAGCTCAGCGGAGCCGCTCGGCGGCGCGGGCCAGGCGCACCAGGTCGGCGCACAGGGGCGCCAGTTCCTCCGGACCTGCGCCCTCGCCGACCGCGGTCGCGACGTCCTCGGCCGCGCACCGCACCTCGAAGGCACGGTCGGCGACCGCGGTCGCCTCGTCGGCGGTCAGAACCACCGCGTCCTCCGGCAGGCCCGCCTCCCGGGCGAGGGTGCGGTGCTCGTAGGCCCGCTGGCGGCACGAACGGCGGCAATAGCGGCGGCGGCGCCCGAGCGGGGCGTCGGCGACCGGCCGGCCGCACCAGAGGCAGTTCTCCGGTTTACGGGTACGTCCGGTCATGGCCGCACACCCTACCGGCCCGTGGCGCCGGAGCAACCGGGGCGGCCCGGTAGAATGACCCGCGCCCACGGCCCCGGGGCGGTCGGGAACCGATTCGACCGCGCGGGCGTTGACAAGAGTGGTCGGCATCCGCCGATGTCGACCGCACTGTGGACGCTCGCCCCCCTCGGAGGCGAGCGCACCGGGCGGAGCACACAAGAGAGGACACCACCATGGCAGATCGTGTACTGCGAGGCAGCCGGCTCGGGGCGGTGAGCTACGAGACCGACCGTGACCACGATCTGGCGCCGCGGCGGATCGCCCGCTACCGCTGTGACAACGGCGAGGAGTTCGACGTTCCGTTCGCCGACGACGCGGAGATCCCCGGCACCTGGATCTGCAAGAACGGCCTGGAAGGCTCCCTGGTCGAGGGCGCGGCACCGGAAACGAAGAAGGTCAAGCCGCCGCGCACCCACTGGGACATGCTGCTCGAGCGTCGCTCCGTCGACGAGCTCGACGAGCTGCTCAAGGAGCGCCTCGAACTGCTCAAGACCAAGCGGCGCGGCGCCTGACACCGCGCCCACCGGCACCCCACGATGCCGCCCCCGGGATCCGTCCCGGGGGCGGCATCGTGCATCCCGGGCCCCGGGGGTCGGCCGTGTTGCGCGCACGGCACAAATAGATCAAACGCCGACAGCACCTTCGCGCGCGTGTCATCATGATCGAACACCGGCCGGATTCTCGGACCGGCGACCTCGGACGACGCGAAACGGAATGACCCACTGGGCTTTCGGGACGTGGTACAGGGGGCGAGAAGCAATGGACAACAGCAACGACCGCAGGGCGGGCGCCACCGCCGAATCCACGCCGGACCGCCTGCTCGACGGGCTGCGCACCGAACTCGACCGCGTCGATGCCCGGCTCCTCGACGACGTTCGGGACCGGCTGCGGATCTGCGCCCGCATCGCGCACCTGAAACAGCGGCACGCCATCCCGATGCTGCAGCCGGGGCGGATGCAGGTCGTGCACGACCGCGCGGAGACCTACGCACACCGCAACGCCATGTCGTCCGAGTTCCTGCACTCGTTGTACGCGTTGCTCATCGCGGAGGCGTGCCGGGTCGAGGACCTCATCATCGACGGCACCGGCTCGGCGTCGGCCGAGCTGCGCGAGACCCGGACCTGAGGGCGGTCATGGCCGCGCCGCCGCCTGCCGGTTCGATCCGCACCCTGCTGATCGACAACTACGACTCGTTCACCTACAACCTCTACAGCCTGCTTGCCGAGGTCAACGGTGTGGCGCCCACGGTCGTCAGCAACGACACCCCGTGGGAGTGCCTGGACCTGGACCGGTTCGACAACATCGTCGTCTCCCCCGGGCCGGGGCGGCCCGACCGGGCCCGCGACTTCGGGATCAGCTCCCACGCCCTGCTCGACTCCGGTCTGCCGGTGCTCGGGGTGTGCCTGGGCCACCAGGGCCTGTGCAACCTGTTCGGCAGCGACGTGGTGCGCGCCCCGCAACCGGTGCACGGACGGCTCTCGCGGATCCGGCACACCGGCACCGGGCTGTTCGCCGGCATTCCCTCGCCGTTCGCGGCGGTGAGGTACCACTCGCTGGTCGTCGACCGGGTGCCCGACGAGCTCGAGGCCGTCGCCTGGACCGAGGACGGGCTGCTCATGGGGGTCGCCCACCGGACCCGGCCGCTGTGGGGGGTGCAGTTCCACCCCGAATCGATCTGCACCGAGTACGGCCGCGAACTGCTGGCGAACTTCCGTGACGCGACCCCGGCCAGGCCCCACCCGCCGGAGCCGGCCCTTCCTCCCGCGCCGACGGCCCGGCCCCCGGCGCTGGTGCTCGAGAGCCGCCGGATCGCACACAACCCGGACCCGCAGCGCGTGTTCGAGGCGTTGTTCGCCGAGGGCCCGCACAGCTTCTGGCTGGACGGCAGTGCCGCCACCGAGCCGAACTCGCGGTTCTCCATCCTCGGGGACGGATCGGGACCGCGCGCCGAGTTCGTCACCTACAGCGTCGCCGAGACCCTGGTGCGCGAACAGCGGGCCGGGGAACCGGTCGCCGAGTTCCACACCACCTTCTTCGACCACGTCGACCGTCGCCTCACCGAGCGCACGGTCGCCCGGCGCGACGACCTGCCGTTCGCGTTCGCCCTCGGGTATGTGGGCTATCTGGGGTACGAGCTCAAGGCCGACACCGGCGGCCAGCTGGTGCACACCTCCCCCATCGCGGACGCGGCGATGGTGTTCGCCGACCGCGCGGTGGTGCTCGACCACGAGGCGCGCTGCTGCTATCTGCTGGCGCTGAGCGAGCGGACCGGGGAGCCGGCCACGGCCGCGTGGTTCGACGAGACCGCTGCGGTGCTCGAGTCGCTGCCGGAGTCCGCCACGACGCCGGCCACGGCGCCGCTGGTGCGGGCGGAGCAGGATCCGCAGGTGCGGTTGCGGCACGACCCGCAGCGGTATCTCGAGCTGATCGCCCAGTCGATCGCCGAGATCCGCAGCGGCGAGACGTACGAGGTGTGCCTGACCAATGCGGCGACCGTGGAGCGCAGCGTGGATCCGCTGCGCACCTACGAGACGCTGCGGGAACTCAGCCCGACCCCGTACAGCGCCCTGCTGCGGTTCCCGGAGGTGTCGGTGCTCAGCGCCTCGCCGGAGCGGTTCCTGCGGATCGGCCCGGACCGGGTGGTCGAGTCGAAGCCGATCAAGGGCACCCGGCCGCGTGGCACCACCGAGGACGCGGACCGGGCGTTGCGGCAGAGCCTGCTCGACAGCGAGAAGGACCAATCGGAGAACCTGATGATCGTCGACCTGGTGCGCAACGACCTCTCGCGGGTGTGCGTACCCGGCTCGGTGCACGTGCCGAAGCTGTTCGACGTCGAGACGTACGCGGCGGTGCACCAGCTTGTCTCCACGGTCCGGGGGACGCTGCGCCCGGATGCCACCGCGGTGGACTGCGTGCGGGCCGCGTTCCCGGGCGGGTCGATGACCGGGGCCCCGAAGCTGCGCACCATGGAGATCATCGACAAGCTCGAGGACGGCCCCCGCGGCGTGTATTCGGGGGCGCTGGGATACCTGTCCCCGACGGGGGCGGCGGATCTGTCGATCGTCATCCGCACCATGGTCGCCACCGAGCACGAGGTGGGCTTCGGAATCGGCGGCGCCATCGTCGCGTTGTCGGATCCGGCGGACGAACTCGAGGAGACGATGGTCAAGGCGGTGGCGATGCGCCGCACCCTGTCGGTGAACGAGCCGCCCGAGGACGGCCCCCGCGCGTGAACGACGCGGCCGGCCCCGTCGTCGTCGCCGGCGGTGCCGGCGCGGTCGGCCGGATGCTGGTCGAGGCGTTCCGCCGCGACGGCACCGCCGTGGTGGTGATCGACCCGGCCGCCGGCGACGACCCGGCCGCGCTGCGCGGCGATGTCACCGTCCCCACGGCGGCGATGCGGGACGCGGTACGGGTCGCTCCGACGGTGGTGCTGGCCCTACCCGAGACCGCGGCCCTCGCCGCTGCCGCCCCGCTCGGTGCGCTGCTGTCGCCGGCAGCGGTGCTCGTCGAGACGCTGTCGGTGAAGTCGGCGTGGGCGCGGGCGGTGCGCGAGCCGGGGTGGTCCGTGCAGTGTGTGGGGCTGAACCCGATGTTCGCACCGGCGCTGGGCATGGCCGGCCGGCCGGTGGCGGTGGTCGAGCACCGGCCCGGCCCGGCGGTCGAGTCGCTGCTCGGAAGGCTGGGCCGGTGGGGTGCGCAGGTGGTGCGGCTGACGGCGGACGAGCACGACCGGGTCGCGGCGGCCACCCAGGCCGCCACCCACGCAGCCGTCCTGGCGTTCGGGCTGGCGCTGGGCCGGCTCGACGTGCCCCCGTCGGTGGCGGCGGCGACCGCCCCGCCGCCGCACGTGCTGCTGCGGGCGCTGCTCGCGCGGATCACCGCCGGTGCGCCCGAGGTGTATCTCGACGTGCAGGCCGGCAACCCGCATGCGGCCGCCGCCCGGGCGGCGCTGCGCGCCTCCCTCGACGAACTCGACGCCGTGGTCGGCGCCGGTTCGGTGGCCGGGTTCGCGGACCTGCTGGCCCGGGCCGGAACGCCGCTGGGCGCGGACGCCGACCGGTACCGTGAGCTGTGTGCGGGACTGTTCGCGGATCTGACGCACGAGGAAACGGAGAGCCGCCATGGCCGAGCCTGATCTGTCCGGGGCCCGGGGCCCGCTGCTCGCGCCCGCGCTGCCGGACCACGATCCGCACGACGTCGTCGAGAGTGCCGTCGTGCGGGGCCTGGCACGGTCGTGGGGGCGGCGCGCCACGGTCAAGAAGCGCGAACCCGATCTCGACGAGCTGTTCGATCCGACCCGGCTGGACTTCCCGGACGAACTCGTGCCGTTCCACACCCACCCGGTGTACCGCGCCCTGGACGAGGAGCGCCGGGCCCGGCTGCGGGGCTGGGGATGGATCGCGTACAACAAGAACGTCATGGACATCGAGCAGCACGTGGTCAATCCCGGCTTCGCGCTGATCACGACGGACTTCTTCGAGGTCGGACCGTCGGACACCGTCACCGCGGGGGTGCTGCAGGCGATGGTCGACGAGCAGTACCACACCCTGATGCATCTCAACGCGAGCGCGGTGATCCGCCGTCGTCGCGGCTGGCGGATGCCCGAGTCGGCGCTGCCGCCGTGCCGGACCGTGCGCGAGCACCGCGCCGCCGTCGACGCGGCGCCGGATCCGCGGGTGCAGGCCCTGATCCTGCTGGCGTTCACCACCGTCGCCGAGACCTCCATCAGCGCGTTCCTCGGGTTGATGACCGAGGACGAGGATCTGCAGCCGGTCAACCGCACGACGGTGGCCCTGCACCGGCGCGACGAGCTCAGCCACGCCTCCCTCGCGGCCGAGCTGCTGAAGATGGTGTTCACCGATCTCGGGCCCGGTGACCGGGCGCAGCTGCTCGAGGCCCTGGCCGCCGGGATCGAGGCCTTCACCGGCAGCGACCTGGGAACCTGGGCGGCGATCGTGGAGGCGGAGCGAGTTCCGGGCGGGCGGGAGATGCTCGCGGACACCGCGGCGGCGCCGCATCCGCGGCGTGTGGTGCAGGACTGCAGCGCGATCCGCCGGTTGTGCACCGACCTGGGGGTCGCGGACGATCTGCCTGTCACCTGGTAGAACGACCGAAATCGAACGAACGATTCGAACGTTTGCGGGACTGGCCGATTCGTGACCTTCGAACGTTTTACTCGAACGTTCGAAGGTGTTCGCCCTGGTAATCTGCGGTCGTGAGCGATGCAGCCTCGTCGCGCGGCACACCGATCGGGGAGACCCCGGCAACGGGCGGGCGCCGCAAGCAGTACGCCAACAGCGCCGAACGCGCGCGCGCCTGGCGCGAGCGTCAACGCCGAACCTCCGCCGCCGCCGACCCCTCTTCGGCGCCGGCGGCACCCCCGCCGACCCCGGCGGCGCCCGATCCGCGGCCACCGGAGGCCGCGACGGCCCGGATCGGCGCCGTGTCGGGAGCCCCCCGGGTGGCGGGGACGGGGGC
>NZ_JAALEH010000078.1:0-27628 GCF_011058195.1 Rhodococcus sp. 14C212
CAGGTAGGTGCGTTCGGCCTCGTCGAGCTGCAGTGCCCGGGCGACCGCCTCGAGGACGTCGTCGGAGACGCCGCCGATGTGGCCCTTCTCGAGGCGGGTGTACCACTCGGTGCTCACCCCGGCCAGCACTGCGACCTCCTCGCGCCGCAATCCGGGGACCCGGCGGCGGCCGCCGCCGGCCGGCAGCCCGACCTGCTGCGGGGTGAGCCGGGCCCGCCGGGTGGCGAGGAAGCTGCGGATATCGGCGCGGTTGTCCACGCCGTCCACGGTACGTCCGGTGCGTCGTCGAGGGAGGTTGCGCTTCTACCCCCTATGAACGCGACCTCCCGCGTGGGCGGTGCGCGGGGTTCCATGGAACCCGGCCCGGAGACACGCCGGACCCCGAGCTCGAACGCCAGGTAAGGAGCACCCTTGCGAGTACGTCGGCATCGTCGAAGAGCTCGGCGGGGACGTCGAGACCGAGTGATCATGGGCACCCTCGGCTCCCAGTCCGAATTCCTGCGCGTCCCGCTTGCGGACGGCACGCTCGTGGCCACTCCGGGCATGCCCGACCCCAACCTGAGCCCGTCCCTGCTGGCCGCCTCCGACGTACTCGGCACCGGGTGGTTCGGTGCCGTCGCCGCCCAGGCCGGTCCGGACAAGACAATCGCGGTCGTCGGCGACGGCGCCGTCAGCCTGCTCGCGTCGCGGTCTGGTCATGATCGTGGCCGGTGGCGGAGGCGTGCTGCTCACCGCCACGGCAGAGCTACCGCTGGTCACGATGCTCGTCTCACTGCTCACGATGGTCAGCGGGGTGACGGTCATGACCCCGAGGTCGCCGGCTCGGCCGCCTCGCTGCTGGGGCTGGCCCGGTTCGCATTCGGCGGTGTCACCGCACCCCTCGTCGGGCTGGCCGGTCCGGGGACCGCGGTGCCGCTGGGCGTGGTCACCGTCACCGCAGCCCTGCTCGGCGTCGGCGGCTACGTCCTGCTCCGCCCACCGGCAGCCGACATGCCGGAACACCGTGCGTTCGCCTGAACCTTCAGCTCGGCCCGAAACCACCGCAATTCCACTCAGAGGAGAAGCCTCTATGCGTGTCCATGCCTACGCAGCCTCGTCCGCGTCCGCGTCGCTGGCCCCGGCGGTCATCGAACGACGGGACGTCGGACCCAACGACGTGCTCATCGAGATCAAGTACGCCGGCATCTGCCACTCCGACATCCACACCGTCCGCGGCGACTGGGGACCCCAGCCCTACCCGCTCGTCCCCGGCCACGAGATCGTCGGTCTCGTCGCCGAGGTCGGTGCCGACGTCACCCGCCACCGGGTTGGTGACCGCGTCGGGGTGGGCTGCATGGTCGACTCCTGCCGCGAGTGCGTGAACTGCCGCAACGGCGACGAGCAGTACTGTCTCGGCGGCATGGTCCCCACCTATGCGGGCGTCGACCGGGACGGCACCACTACCCAGGGCGGCTATGCCACCCACGTCGTCGTCGACGCCGACTTCGTTCTCTCCGTGCCCGAGACACTCGACTTCGCGGCCGCTGCGCCGCTGCTGTGCGCCGGCATCACCACCTACTCGCCGTTGCGCCGCTGGAACGCCGGACCGGGCATGAAGGTCGCCGTCGTCGGTCTCGGCGGTCTGGGGCACTTGGCCGTCAAGATCGCTCACGCCCTCGGTGCTGAGGTGACGGTGCTGTCCCAGTCGTTGAAGAAGCGGGAGGACGGCGTGCGGCTCGGTGCCGACCATTATCACGCCACCAGTGATCCGGCCACATTCGAGCAGCTCTCGAGCCGTTTCGATCTGATCGTGAACACGGTCAGCGCCGCCATCGATGTCGATGCCTACCTCGGTCTGCTCGCGGTTGACGGCACCCTGGTCAACGTCGGTGCTCCGGCCGAACCCCTGAGCCTGAACGTCTTCTCCCTCATTGGCGGCCGCCGCTCCTACGCCGGCTCGATGATCGGCGGCATCCGCCAGACTCAGGAGATGCTCGACTTCTGCGCCGCACACGACATCGGCGCCGACGTCGAGGTCATCCCCGCGGACCGGATCAACGACGCCTACGAGCGCGTCCTGGTGTCCGATGTCCGCTATCGGTTCGTCATCGACACCGCCGCCCTCGGCTGACCTGCGTACCGGCCCCTGCCCGGTGCGGCCGTGTCCCCGGCGCACAGTCGTGGCCGTGCAGGCCAACCGCAACACCAGGGCGCACACCGCTACTCAAACACTCCGAGGAAGGCACGACGAACCGTGGTTTTCCTGCAGTCCCCGCGGTGGGCATCGCCGCCTCCACACCAGTCAGGTCAGCGTCGAGGAACTCGCCGGTGACCACCACCGCGCAACGCGCTCGACCACCTCGACCGTACCGGTATCGACAGGAGAAAAACCATGCGCCCCATGATCACCGAGCTGGTCGTCCGCGCGACAGCCGTCACAGCCGTCCTCGGGCTCACCGCCTGCGCGAGCACATCGGACTCGGCCGCGAACAGTTCGCCGGCGCCGTCACCGACAGCGCAACCCGCGACGGCACAACCTGGCCAGGAAGGGCCGTTCATGCAGATTCGGTTGAGGATCGGCGCGTCGGAGGCGACCGCCCGGCTCTACGACAACGCCACGGCACGCGATTTCGCGTCCCTGCTCCCGGTGACGATTACCCTGCACGACCTCGGCGGTCGCGAGAAGGCCGGACCGCTGCCTCGCGGACTCGCCGGCGGTCAGGGCCAGAGCAGCTACCGGGCCGGACAGCTCGGCTATTGGGCGCCCAGCGCTGATCTGGCCATCTACTACCGCGAAGACGGTTTCACGATTCCCGATCCCGGGATCGTGATGATCGGCGAGATCGAGACCGGGCTCGACGCCATCACCGACGCCGAGGGCAACGGCACCCTCACCATCACCGCAGCCTGACCACCCCACCGAAAGGAACATCTCCCGTGAACCCGACCTACGACTTCTCCGGCCAGGTCGCCATCGTGACCGGCGCCGGTTCCGGCATGGGACGTGCCACTGCGCGGGCGTTCGCCGAGTCAGGTGCCGCGGTGACTCTCGTCGATGTCGACGACGACGCGCTGAGCACCGCGGCCACCGAGCTGCGTGACGCCGGGCATCAGGTCCTGTCCGTGCACTGCGACGTCTCCGACGAGGCTCAGGTCGCCGCCGCGGTCGCCTCGGCGGTCGAGACGTTCGGCCGCCTGGACTTCGCCTACAACAACGCCGGAATCCAAGCCCCCGCCGCCGATGCCGCTGACGAACCCGCCGAGACCTTCGACCGCGTCACCGGCATCAACCTCCGCGGGGTGTGGGCATGCATGAAACACGAACTCGCCCACATGCGCACCCAAGGCGCCGGTGCGATCGTCAACTGTTCCTCCCTCGGCGGCCTCGTGGGGCTCCCCGGCCGGGCCGCCTACCACGCCGCCAAGCACGGGGTCATCGGGCTGACCCGCTCGGCTGCACTCGAATACGCGCCCCGCGGCATCCGGATCAACGCGATCTGTCCCGGCACCATCGAAACGCCAATGGTCACCGGCATGTTCGCCTCCGGCGATCTCGACCCCGATCAGGCCGCCGCCGATCAGCCGATCGGCCGGTTGGGCACCGCCGAAGAAATGGCCGCCGCCGTGCTGTGGCTGTGCAGCCCCGGCGCGAGCTTCGTCGTCGGTGTCGCCCTGCCCGTCGACGGCGGCTACACCGCCCGCTGACCCCAACGACAGAAGTGGACCACCATGCGTGGAGTAGTGATGTATGCCCCCGGCGATGTTCGAGTCGTCGAACGGGAAGACCCGAAGATCATCGAGCCGACCGACGCGATCATCCAAATCACCGCGACCTGCATCTGCGGATCCGACCTGTGGCCGTACCGGGGTGTGGGACCGGTCGACCACACCCCGATGGGACACGAGTACGTCGGCGTCGTGGAGGAAATCGGTGCCGCCGTGCAGACCTTGACGGTCGGTGATTTCGTCGTCGGGTCGTTCGTCGTCTCCGACAACACCTGAGATCTGCCACGCCGGTTACCAATCCCGGTGTGTACACGGCTCCTTCGTCGCCGGAGACATCGGCACACAAGCAGAGAAGGCCCGCATCCCCTACGCCGACGGAACCTTGGTCGCCACGCCCAGTCGGCCGGGCCAGGACCTGGTTCCCTCGCTGCTGGCCGCTTCCGACGTCGTTGGAACGGGCTGGTTCGCCGCCGTCGCCGCCGAGGCCGGACCCGGTAAGACCGTGACCGTGGTCGGTGACGGTGCCGTCGGCCTGATGGGTGTGCTCGCCGCCAACAGCTCGGTGCCGAACGGATCATCGCCATGTCGCGGCACGCCGACCGCCAAGGGTTGGCCCGCCAGTTCGGTGCCACCGACATTTGGAATCCCGCGGCGACGAGGGTGTCGCCGTGATCAAGGAACTCACCGACGGGCTCGGCGCACATAGCGTCATCGAAGCCGTCGGCACTGAGGAGTCGATGCTGCAGGTCATCCGCTCGACCAGGCCCGGCGGGCACGTCGGCGTCTCCCACGACGGTGTCACCTTGCACGCCGACCAACTGCTCTTCGCCGAAATTCACCTGATGGGCGGCCCCGCACCGGTCCGTCGCTTCCTGCCGGAACTGATCGACCTGACCTGGCGCCGCGAGATCGATCCCGGCAGGGTCTTCGACCTCACCCTCCCGCTGGACCAGGCGGCCGAGGGCTACCAGGCGATGGACGAGCGCCGCGCCATCAAAACCCTGCTCACTTTCTGACCCCCCGCCCCACAACTCACTCGCCACACGCACATCAGGAGTACCGCATGACCAACACCAGAACTACCGCGCGGCGAGGTCCTCGCCGCTGGACCAGAATCGCCGGCGCCGGTATTGCCACGCTCGCCGTCCTGGCCGCCTCGGCCTGCTCGGCCGCCGACTCGACCACATCCTCGGCAGATCCTGCCTCGCCGGTGGCGAACCTGACCTCCGGTGATCTGTCCCACGGTGCCGACAACTTCTACACCAGTGACCAGGTCACCATGGAGAAGGTGACGTTCAAGAACCAGTACCAGATGGACGTCTCCGGCAACCTGTTCGTCCCCAAGAACCTCGACCGCAACACTAAGAATGCAGCCATGGTGGTCGGGCACCCGATGGGTGCGGTCAAGGAGCAGAGCGCCAACCTCTACGCCACCAAGATGGCCGAGCAGGGTTTCGTGACGTTGTCGCTGGACCTGTCGTTCTGGGGCGAGAGCGCCGGCGAGCCCCGCAACGCCGTCGCCCCCGACATCTACACCGAGGACTTCAGTGCCGGCGTGGACTTCCTGCGCACCCAGTCCTTCGTCGACACCGAACGCATCGGCGCGCTCGGAATCTGCGGCAGCGGCAGCTTCGTCATCAGCGCCGCCAAGATCGACCCCCGCATCAAGGCCGTCGCCACGGTCAGCATGTACGACATGGGCGGTGCCACCCGCAACGGGCTGGGCCACTCGGTCACACTCGATCAGCGCAAAGCCGCGTTGGCGCAAGCCGCAGCTCAGCGCGACGTCGAATTCACCGGCGGACCCACCGAATACATCGGCGGCACACCCGAACAGCTGACCGATCAGTCCGGCCCGATCGAGCGCGAGTTCTACGACTTCTACCGCACCGCGCGCGGGAACAGCCCCGACACCACCACCCAGCCGACGCTGTCAAGCAACGTCAAGTTCATGAACTTCTACCCCTTCAACGACATCGAGACCATCTCGCCCCGCCCGATGCTGTTCATCGCCGGCGAGAACGCGCACTCGCGCGAGTTCACCGAAGAGGCCTACCGCCTCGCCGGTGAACGCAAGGAACTGGTGATCGTGCCCGGTGCCGGTCACGTCGACCTCTACGACCGGGTCGAGATGATCCCCTTCGACAAGCTGACCGAGTTCTACACCCAGAACTTCACCTAACGGGGGAGCGGGAAGTGACCGGACCCGGTTGAGTGCTCGACCCCCCCCAGAGGGGACCCACGGAGATGCCGGCGTGCACCGACTACGCACGCCGGCATCTCCCTATCACCAACAAACTCGACGCGTGGTGCCGAGGACACCGAGACACATCCAGAGGTATACGGACGAAACCGTTCTCGCGACGACACGCTCACACCGCACCGCGGTCGCCGAACCGGGGACGGAGTACGGACGGAAGGACACCGATGGCCGGGAACAGTGCCGACAACAATGAACGAGCGGGAACGATCGCGATCGGACTGGCCATCGCGATCACCGCCCTCCTGACCCACCTGGAGTCACTGGCCTGTTGATTGTTCAGGTCGGCCCTCTCACGACGCAAGCGGTAACGGGGTCTTGCGCACGCAGGGCACGCGGTCGACAGGTCGGCAACCGCCCCCCGAACTGCTCCGGGCCTGCAGAAGGCCGCGGCGGACTGGTATTGGGGGTCCGCGGATGGCGTACAGCGACGATGACTGGTCGGGCTATACCCTACGGGAGAGCGGCCGGGCTGAGGATTCGGCAAGTTCACGAGAACTAGGCACTGACACGGCGTTGAGATCCGCAGGTCGGAAGCATCGACAAGTGCCCCCGAGCCGAGGCACCGGAGTGGGGGTCGGTCCGATCGACCAGACGCGGGGGACAGATCCATCAGTACCGGGATCTGGATCGGTTCGGCGGTGACGGTGTCGCGGAACCACCGCATCGCTTCCTCCCACCGTGTGGCGGACGGGCCGGCGCGGGCGCGGGACTCCTGGTCGGTGACCACCGGCCCGCCCCAGGTGAACAGGGACGGATCAAGGGACTCGCCGGCGGTGAGGTCGGTGTATGCGGCGCCGTCGACACCGTCACCGGAATGCTGCGCGAGCACGGCGCCGGTGTCCGCAGCGACGACTCGGTCATCTCGCAGCCCTCCCGCGGCGCGAGGTCGACCAACCAGCAGTCATGGCCGAGGAACGTCAGATCGGTCACCGAGCCGGGCCCGGCGCTGCGCTCCACGACCGCGGCCACCGCAGCAGGGATACCGATGACCTTCCGTACCTGATTGCAGCAGGTCGCCCCAGGGCGTCCACCTGCTACGGGTCGGCCGGAGCGCCGCCGCCCACCTTGATCTGCTCGGGTCGGGTCGACGCGGTTGTTGGTGGGCGCGGGCCGAGCGTGACACCTCCCTCGTTCGCGCATCGTTCAAATACGTTTCTCTTCAGTATGATTGATGGATAATCGTGCATATCCATCATGTTCGACCGGAGCGTGTCGGCGATGGTGGGGCACCCGAGGCGGGCGGAGGACGCCGGGAAGCAGCTTGCGGTCGGCTCGATCGAGACGTGGCGTCATACCGCACAGGTGTACGCCGACCCCGAGGCTGCCGCAGCCTGTCGTCACTGTCCGAGGATGGCTTCGGGGCCCGTGTCGGCGCCGGAACAGTGAGTCCGACGCGAAGTGAGCGGGTACCGGGGGCGTGAGCTTGGTCGGAGGGCTGCTTCGAAAGCTTCGAAAGCGTGTTGCGTTTCTTTCGAAGAAGGAGTCGGAACGATGACGCAGACATGGGAGCAGCGCACCTATCTCCCGCGGTCCGGGGAAGGGAAGCATCTGGCCGAGGTGGTCAGCTTCCTCGACGCGCACGAACGCCGCTTCGACGACCGGGTCGAACCACGGTATCTGCTCGTCGGGGCGGGCGCGGGGGATCAGGTGCCGTTGCCGGCCGAGGTACACGCCATCCTCAAGCAGGTGGTCTCCGCGCTGTCGGCCGGGCGCGCGGTCACCGTCGCCCCGCATACGACGAAACTGACCACGCAGCAGGCGGCCGACCTCCTGGGGGTGACCCGACCGACGGTCAAGCGATTGATCGCGGTGGTGGAGTTGCCGGCGGAGAAGATCGGCACCAGGCATCACCTGGTGCTCCGTGATGTCCTCGACTATCAGCAGCGGCGCCGCGTGCAGCAGTACGACGCGCTGATGAGCACGTCCGTGGTACTGGACGACGAGGACGATCCCGCGGTGGTCGCCGAGCGGTTGAAGACCGCCCGCAAGGCCGTTGCCAGTCGCCGGCGGTCCCGCAAGACAACCGCGTAACGGCGAACGCCGGCCTTCGGCACCGGAGGTCGGTGCACTGCAAGGATGTTCGTCGCTGTTGTGGGCACGCGCTGGGGGCGGTCGCCGGTGTGATGTCGTGTTGTTGTCGGCGCTCGAGGGGTATCGGGCGTTGTGGCCAGCTGGCTTCGGCGGGCCGGTGTCCGGATCGTCGTTGCCGGTCTCGTCCTCGTTGAGCAGGTTCAGCACGGGTGATTGGCTTGTAGTCCAAGCTGTTACCCGATCATCGGGGCGATAGTGCCCGGCGCCGTCGAGTAGGTCGGGCAGGCCGTGCGGACGGCGGAGGATGATCGGCGGTGGTCCGCCGTTGGTCGGGGACAGGTGCGCGTGGTAGTTGAGCGCTTGATCATCCGGTTCGGATCGCCCGGAAGGTGCTCCAGAGGTATAAGTGGACGATGCCCCCGCGCGAGTAGTTCCCCCGGCCGCGAGGCTTGATGGTGCAGGTGCACGCCGTGCGTGCAGGGTTGCTGGGCCTGTGCACCGGTTTGTGCGAGGTGAGGACCAGATCGATGTCATGGTTGCCGATCATCTGGCGCCTCGCCCTCGACCGAAGGTCGCCGGCCGTGGGGTATTCGCGGTTCCAGCGGGACCGTCGGCCCTTGTCGGTGTCCTCTTCGAGGGGCTGTGGCCAGCATGAACTCGTGCGGAACTACTGGCCGCGATGGCCGCCCGGAGGGGAGACTCCGTTGTCGGTCACACTTCTTCGTCTCCCAGGAGTGAGTATGAGTTCGCGGCTCGTGCCCACGCTTGACGAACAACGACAAGTGCTCCGGATGCCGTCGAAGTCAGACGAGTCTGACCGGCAAGTTGAGATCTCCAGTCCGCTTCGTTGGGTGGCTGCTCGAACAGATGAGCTCCAGGCACTGTGTTCGTTGGACCGTACCTACGGAACAACGCGGCAGCCTCGGTGTCGATCGCTCCGGTCTCGGCCAACGCCCACAGATCCCACAGGTCGCGCGGCGCGCGTCGATCGTGCCATGTCGCGGTCTTGGCCGCTGCAAAGGCCCGGATCTGCGACGCTACTCGACCGTCACATGCCATACGTCGTCGCGCAGCCCGTCCCACAAGTCGAGGTTCAGCAGCCGCTGCATCCCGTCCGGTGTGGCTCACCGGCCGCCTCAATCAGCATCCAGCCGCGCCTGCGTTCGGGTTTCATCGAGCAGTCCGCGCACGTACTGACTCATCCGGCGCCGCGACTCCACCCGCGAAAACCGTGCATAACCGTACAGAACGCCGTGAACTCCGCCGCCACTCCAGCACCTCCGACAGCACCAGGATCAACTATCACAGACTGCTCACCAAACACACTGTTGGGGTTGGTATGCGTTGGCGTCGCGCACCTGGCGTGCCGATAGCATCCTTGCAGGATGTCGATCGATCGCTCGTGGCGCCCAGTTCGGTGAACTGGGCGCCACGAGCGACCTGAGACCATCGCAGGACGCGTCGGGGCCTACGCCGACGGGAACATCGGTGGATGCAACAGTCACCGCGGCGGTCATGTTCGGCCGCGACGAACGACGACGCTGTCTTCAGGATCGGTCATGGCACTCTGAAAGACTTTGCGAGTTCTTCGCTGGTCGGGCCGGGAGGCCGCCGCGGTGAGTAGGCACCCGAGACTCCTCTCGGCGCGGACTACTACTTGACCGCGGCGCCGGCGTCGACGGGCAGGGACACACCTGTGATGAAGCGGGCTTCGTCGCTGGCGAGAAACACCACGGCGTTGCTGACGTCGACCGGGTCGATCCATGGGACGGGGATGGCATTCATCGTGGCAAGTGCGGATTCGATCTGCTCGGTGGAGGGGTTGGCGGTGTCCGGCACCGCATAGCTCCACATCGTCGGGTGCTGGATCATCGGAGTGTCGACGTTGGTCGGGTTCACCGTGTTGACCCTGATACGGTGTGGCCCCAGTTCGACTGCCATACAACGCATCAGGCCGATGATCCCATGCTTAGCCGTGACATATGGGGCCACGTTTGCAATGCCCTTCGACCCAGCCAACGAGCTGGTGAAGACCAATGATCCGCCGAGATCCTGTTCAATGAGGGCGGGAACAGTTGCCCTTGCAGTGTTCCACACCCCGTTGAGATTGACATCGATGATGTCGCGCCACTGCTTCTCAGTGAACTCCCAGGATTTTCCCCATTCCACGATGGCGGCGTTGGCCACTACCGTATCGAGCCGGCCGAGCTTCTCGATGCCCTCGGCGACCACGGCCTCGAGGTCTTCGAGATTGCGGACGTCCACTTGCCGTGCGAGCACTCGACGGTCGAGTCGTTGGACCGCAGCGGCGGTCTCGTCGAGTTCCGCGTCGGTCGCGAGCGGGAACGAGGCCACCGTCTCGTTGGGGCTGCACACGTCGATTGCAATGATGTCGGCGCCCTCCTCGGCGAGGCGGATGCAGTGGCTACGGCCCTGCCCGCGGGCTGCTCCGGTGACGAGAGCTACCTTGTCCTCGAGTCGTCTGCTCATGTTTCGCTCCTCGAACTCGGGGTCAGTTCGCCGCGGCGGCGCCGGTTTCCTGGCCGCTCGGCTGCTGTGTGGCACTTTCGCTGCGGTGTGTGCCGACGAGCACCGAGGCGACAGTGCACGGTTCGGTGCCCTCGTTGCGCCAGTTGTGCCAGGCTCCGCGCATGATGATCGTGTCACCTTTGCGCACCAGCACCTCTCGCCGATCAAGTTCGAGGATCATCTCGCCGGACAGCACGTGGACGAAATCGATGGTGTCGGTGATGTGCATACCAGGGCGCTCCTCGCTGAACGACTCTGCAAGGCCTGGCATGTCGGATGGAGCCGTCGGGTCGTCGACGCGGTATCGGTCTATGTTCCCGGTCCCCTCGGACCTGGGGAGGAATGTGAAGAAGACGAAGCGGATCCCTCCGGGGAGAGGGAAGAAAGGGTCGGTCTCGGGTTCGGGATTCTGTCCCGCTCCTACCGTGCCGATACCCTCGGAGGTGCCCCACAGGAGGCTTCCCTTGAAAAGGGGGTCGTCGTCGGCGTCGTATTCTGTAACGGCCTCAACGCTGCGCTCGTAGTAGTCGGACGTCCCGTCTTCTCCGATGGAGGTCACGATGACGCGTGCGGTATCTGGGTGCTGCATGGTTGTTGTCCTATTCGCTCGGGGACACCTCGGATTGCGGCTACGGCCATATTCGGGTTCACCCGGTAGCCGGGAATACTGCTTCCGTTCGTTCCGTGCCGGACGGGGCCACCCGCTCGCCGCCGAGGAAGGCTCGGGCGAACGGGCCACTGCACGCGAGCGGACCGGAAGCGCCAGTGGTTGACATAGACCCGATGGAGATGTTCATTTCATCCTTTCCCCGAGGGGCGGGTCAAGGCTCACAGGCGGATCGCCCCGCGGATGAGCTTGCCGGCTTTGAGGTCGTCGACCGCGTCGTTGATCTCGTCCAAGGTGTAGTACTTGGTGATCAGTTCGTCGAGTTTGAGGGCGCCGGCGTCGTACATCCGGAGCAGTTTGACGATGTCCCACTGGGGGTTGCACGAGCCATACTGCGACCCGCGGATGACCTTCTCGTAGCGCACGATCTCTGCACTGGGAACCTGAATTGTCAGCTTGTCCGGATGCGCCTGGCCGGTCACTACGAGCGTCCCGCCCTTGCCGATGACCGCGAACGCGTCTGCGATGACCTTTTCATCGACGACACCGACCGTAACGAGCGCCTGGTCGGCGCCCTGCCCCCACGTCAGCTCGTTTACCTTCGCGGCCGCTTCATGCGCATCCGAAAATACGTGTGTCGCACCAAATTTCAATGCCATGTCCAGCTTGAATCGGACTGGGTCGACGGCGATGACATACTTCGCTCCGGAGGATGCGGACGCTTGGACAGCGTTGATTCCGACGCCACCGATGCCGTAGACCACAACGGTGTCACCAGCGGTGACTCTGCCGGCGTTGACGGCGGTCCCCCACCCGGTGGGTACGCCGCACCCAACCAGGACCGCGACGTCGAGCGGCAGCCACTCGTCGATCTTCACCACGGACAGCTCGGACAGTGTTGCGCGCTCGGAGAAGGTACCGAGCATGGAGAAGCTGCCGTAGTCCACCCCGTCGGCGTGGTATCGGAAGCTACCGTCGAATGAGTTGCCTTTGACCAGGTGGGCGCCGTTGTCGCACATGTTCGAGCGACCGTTGGCGCAGTATCGGCATCGACCGCACGCGGGGATGAAGCTGCAGACGACATGGTCGCCAGGCTTGACCTTGGTGACACCGGGCCCTACTTCTTCGACGATTCCGGAACCTTCGTGTCCGGCTACGATCGGAAACCGAGGCACGATGTCACCGTCGATGAGGTGGAGATCGGAATGGCACAGGCCCGCGGCGACAAATTTCACGTGCACCTCGCCTGGACCGGGCGGGTCGACGTCCAGTTCCCGGATCTCGAAGCGGGTGCTTCCCTCTTCCAGCACAGCGGCTCTCGTTTTCATGCTCCACCTCATATCCGGGGTCGGCTTACGCTCGGCCCAAATTCGATGTGTCTATTACAATAAATAGATCTGACTTGTTGTCAAGGTCACATCATAAGTTTGGTGATCAAGCGACGGATCGGCTCGCTCCAAAGGGGGTCTTGCCCCAGCTCGGACCGGGCATCGATAGCGGATGTCCATGCGCTATCGATGCGAGTCCCGTGTGGGATCCATCGAGTCCTATCTGTCAACTCGCGCATCACCTGCGATCGGAGCGCGCGGTGCAGTTGGTACCCCCGTGGCCGAGCGGGGGTGTGTCCTGTCCAGGGTGTCCGCGTCTTCGAGGTCCCCGAGCATTGACCCCGAACCGCAATTTACTATAATAGTTTGGGTAGATTTACGATGGCGGCGTGTGAAGATGCCCTCGCAATGCGAGGTCTGCGTGCGCGGACAGCCCCATCGCCAAGTCGAAGCCGTCGGCGGTGCGCGGAAACGAAGTAGCGCACAGTCGACGGGGTAGCGCCCATTCCCGACAGCAACCAACAGCGAGGAATCAAGAATGCCGAAACGAGAGTGGTACTACCCGGAAGCTGTGCCGAAACTGGCCGAGCTAGGCGCCGAGGTCCTGTACGGCGACGTGTGGGAACGCCCGGAGCTGAGCAAACGGGATCGCAGCCTGGTTACGGTCGCTGCGCTCATCGCTCTTTACCGCCCAGAGCAATTGGAGGCGCACATCGAACGAGCCCTCGGTAACGGGGTGACTGCGGACGAACTTGCCGAGGTGATCACCCACATCGCCTTCTATGCAGGCTGGCCCAGCGCTGTGACCGCAGGAGAGATTTTGAGATCGGTTCTGCAGCCAGAGGCGTAGTCGGCGGATCTTTCCTCGATCCGGTCGTCCGAGCCGATGGCCTCTACTGCTGTGTTCGATCGGTTCGGCGGCGGGAGGAGGATTGCGACGGTGGTCGGTGCGATCCGCCGCTGGTGCAGAGACCGCCGGTGGGGGCCCGATGGGCCACCCCCGGAGGTCTTGCATCCCGAGGGCGCGCCACCGGTACACGTCGTGGACCAGGCACCGATGCGAGCTGGCACAGTGGGAAAGGTGCCGGTCGCTGAGATCAGGAAGAAAGCCAGGAGACAGGGCTGTCGATCAGGGTGGGGTGCTGCTGGCTGAACGTCTGAGCGCTTTCCTGCATGTGCTTTTCCATGAGTTCGGCAGCCCGGTGCGGGTCACTTTCCTCGATGGCATCCGAGATGCCACTGTGAACGTCGATGGTGTGCCGCATTATGTCACCGCTGCGGCTTTGCTTGGAGTAGATGTCGAAGATGCCGTGGAGCGACAGTGTCATGAGCGACAGGGCGCGGTTTTCGTCGCCGGCACACTCACATACGAGCGCATGGAAGTCGTGTGCATGCCGAACCAGCTCATGGATGTCGGTGGCCTTCCGATGTTCCCGCACGTTGGCGCGGAGTGCGATCACCTGCTCTGGTGTGCGGTTGGAGGCTGCCAGCTCCGCCATCTGTGGTTCGAGGGTCAGGCGTGCCTTCAACAGCTGCCGAAACGTGACTCCGGCAGCATGGAAGTGCAATGTGGCCATGCGCGCGAAATCTTGCGAAGTGAGTCTGGACAGCTCCGGACCGCCGTTAGGCCCGGTACGGATCGTGATCAGTCCGTGGACCTCGAGGATCCGCAGCGCTTCGCGCAGCGATGCCCGGCTGACCCCCCACTCCTTGGCCATGGCGACTTCGGAGGGCAGACGATCGCCGGGGACAAGACCCAGGGTCGAGATCTGCTCGACAATGTCCTGTGCGAGGCGCTCGGCCAGCTTCGCGCCGCGGCGACTTCGAGGTGCCACTTCCATCTCGCTCCCTCGTTCCGTTCTCGCCTTGCGCCATCACTAACAAACCTAATTATTACACTAGGAGGAGTTCCCTGTAGCTATGCTTGGCCCGCGCCGACAGGGAAGAGTCCAGACTCGGTTCTCGAAGAGGGCACCGACGCAGGTGTCGATGCCTCTCGCTCGAGCTCACCGCCTCGCCCACTCACGGCGCCTTCCTCATTGCCGGATGATCGGTTCCCGTCCCTTCAGGCCGTTTCCGAGTGCTGCCACCCGTTCGGTCGGAAGGCCGTAGGACTTGCTCTCCACGTACTCGTCCATGCCCTCGAGGCCCGCTTCGCGCCCGATTCCACTGGACTTGAATCCTCCCACTGGGGCCTTGAAGCCCACGGGATTGCCGTTGATCTCCACCGACCCCGTTCGGATCCGCGAGGCCACTGCGATGCCACGGTCGATATCGCTGGTGAATACGGCTCCGCTCAACCCGTACTCCGAGCAATTGGCGATCTCTATCGCCGAATCCTCATCGTCGTATCGGAGGACGGACAGCACCGGGCCGAAGATCTCCTCGCGTGCAATGCGCATGTTCGGATCGACGTCGGTGAAGATGGTCGGATCGACGAACCAGCCGCGCTCAACCGGCGCAGTGCCCCCACCGACGACAGGGCGCGCCCCCTGTTCCATTCCATTGCGGATGTAGCCCTCGACCACATCGCGTTGACGACGAGTGACCATCGGTCCGATCTGTGTGGCGGGATCGCGGGGGTCGCCCACGGGCATCGAGTGCACCAGGGCGCGAAGACGGTCGACGAGCTCGTCATGATTGCGGTTGGACACCAGGATTCGCGTCTTCAATGTGCAGATTTGCCCGCTGTTGCGTAGGGAGCCGAGCCGAAGCGACTCCACGGCAGCGCCTAGATCCGCGTCGTCGAGGATCACCGCCGCCGATTTCCCCCCGAGCTCGAGCGTGACGCGTTTCAAGTTCTGACCGCAGAGGGCACCGATCCGTCGACCGGCGGCGGTCGACCCCGTGAAGGTGACCTTGTCGATCCCGGGGTGACTGACGAGGTACTCGCTGACCTCACGCTCGGCTGGAACGGCGTTCAAGACGCCCGGGGGCAGCCCGGCGTCCTGGAAGAGCTGGACAAGTGCCAGGGTGGCCAGTGAGGTCTCCGGTGCCGGCTTGAGCACGACGGTACATCCCATGAGCAGGGCGGGTGCGACCTTCTGGATGGCAACCGTCAGCGGCACATTCCAGGGCACGACAGCGGCCACGACACCGATCGGCTCCTTGGTGACAAGGGCGCTGCCGGACGGCGCTGTCCTGAAGTCGTGGAAGGGGAAGGTCTCGACGAGGTCCAGGTAGGAGTCGAGCAACGCGAGCGGGGCGCCGACCTGGATCGCCAGCGACTGCGTAATCGGGCTCCCCATCTCATCGGTGACGAGTTCGGCGAAGTCCTCTCGGCTGGCCGCGAGTCCGTCGCGTACACGCCGCAGGACCGCGGCACGTTCGGCCGGAACCATACGAGGCCAGGATCCCTGGTCGAACGCTCTGCGAGCGGCGGCCACGGCGCGGTCGATATCCGATGTGGTCGCCGAAGGTACGGTGCCGAGAACCTCTTCGCTGGTCGGTGAGATCACCTCGATACGGTTCGATCCGTCCGAATCGACCCACTCGCCGTCGATGAAGATCCGGTCGCGGGTGCGCGCCAAAGCCATCTCTGCACTCCTCCAATTTCCAAAGTATCTGTCGCCCCAGCCACTCACTTCAGCCACTCACTTTCGACCTGACCGGGGCGGTATCAGGACGAGCTGTAAAGCGCCGCATTCTGCGCGCTCCACACCGGTCACGGCCGGGTCGGACCCGTGAACTACGTCCGACTCGGCGCTATTTCGTTCTCGCCAGGAACCGCGACATAGCTGCCTGTGCGACGTCGCTGCCGAACAGTGACGCACTGAGTTCGGCCAAATCGTCGCCGCGATTGGTGAGCTCAGCGACCAAAGACGCGTTGGTCAGCTTCTTCGTCTCACGCAGTCCCTGGGGCTTGGCCTCGAGCAGCGCTGTGCACACCTCCTCGACCGCAGTGTCAAGTTCGGCCCGGGCGACGGCTAGAGTGGCGAGGCCGACCTTCTCCGCAGTAGCACCGTCGAAGGTCTCTGCAGTCAAAAAGTAGCGCGAAACCGCACGGGGGTGCATCCGTGCGAGCAGCGGAGCGCTCACAACGGCTGGTGCCAGACCCAGCCGGACCTCGGTAAGAGCAAATGACGCATCCGTCGCGGCGACTGCCACGTCTGCAGCAGCGACAATTCCGATTCCGCCGGCGCGAACTGCGCCCTCGACCCGGACGACAACAGGCTTCGACAGCGTTGCCATCCGGTGCTGCAGGAGCACCATTGCCTTGGGCGCGTCCCGTACATTGCTGTCCGTCATTTCGGACAGGTCGGCGCCAGAGCAGAAGACGGGCCCTTCCTGCCGAATCAGAACGACAGCGACCTCGGGATCCCGCTCGGCACTCGCGAGTCCTTCGAAAAGCTCCGCGACGAGCTGGCGTGACAACGCATTGCGGTTGTGCGGGCTTGCAAGCACGAGTTCGAGAAGGCCGGACCTACGAACTCTGCGGATCAAGGTGTCCATTCCGGCCTCGATGCATGCGCGGCCACGGAGTCTGCGGCCGGTTCCGACGCTCCGAGCCACTCTTGCAATACGGCCTGAGTGTGCTGTCCCAGGTCCGGGGCGGGGTTGACCGTCATGTCTTTCATCAACGACGAGTGCAGTGGGTTGCCGGCCATGGGCACCGGTCCCCACACGGGGTCGTTGACAGTGACCACCATTCCCCGCTCGCGCAGGTTGTCGAGTTTGAGCACCTCAGCCATGCGCAGGACCGGCGCGCTCGGGACGTCGTGGACCCGTAATGCGTCCAATGCCTCCGACGTGGTCATCTCGCCCAACCAGTCGGCGATGAAACCGTCGAGGACCTTCCGGTTCTGGTGGCGCAGGATCCCGCTGCCGAACTCCGGACGGTCGACAAGGTCTTGTCGACCCATGGCGTTGGTGAATCGCCGCCACACCGGCTCGCCCAGCACCCCGATCACGATGTGTCCGTCGGCGGTGGGATAGGCGCCGAACGGATGTGACAGGCCGTGCATGCCGGCGGAGGCGTCGACGTCGAGCGTGCTCTTCATGATCAGGGCCAGTTCGTTGAAGGCCACCACGCCGTCGAGCATCGAGATGTCGAGGCAGGCTCCCTCTCCGGTTCGCTCACGATGGAACAGCGCCTGGTAGATCGCGGTCTGCATGTTGGCCGAAGCGAAGATGTCGGCCAGCGGGAACCCGGCATACACCGGATCGACGTCGGCACCTTCGGGGCGGAACATCAGGCCGCCCATCGCCTGCGCGACAACGTCCAACGCCGGAAGGTACGGCAGGTCGCCGCCGTTGAACTCCGGCAGACCGAAGCCCGAGATGGCTCCGTAGATGATGCGCGGATTGACGGCGCGGACAGCCTCGTAGGTCAGTCCCATGGCGGAGATTGCCGATGGACGCAGGTTCTCGACGAAGATGTCGGCAGTGCGCAGCAGGTCGTCGAACCTCGCGCGGTCGGTGGGATCCTTGAGGTCCAGTTCGATGCTGCGCTTGTTGCGGTTCGCCCGGATGAACGACAGGCTCCGTCGCTGTCCGTCCACCTCGTTCACCGGCTGGACCCCGCGTGAGGTGTCGCCGACGCCCGGGATCTCGACCTTGACGACGTCGGCACCGGCATCGGCGAGCCACATCGTTGCCAACGGTGCGGAGATGAAGTTCTCCAGCGTCAGGACGCGGATGCCCGCGAGCGGCCCGCTCATGACCGCCACTCCGGCACATCCTGACGCGGCCAGTTCGCGTCGAGCCCGAGCGAGTCGACTCCGCCCGAGTTACGTCCGAACACAGGTTCGCGGCGCTCCAGGAAGGCTGTGAAGCCTTCTTCCGCGTCGGGTGTCCGGTAGTTGGCGGCGGTGACGGCCTCCTCCCACGTGAGCGCCTCGTCCCAGGTGAGGTCGAGGTTGTCGTACGCCAGGCGCTTCGTGCCGGCGACGGCCTCCGGGCTGAACTGGGCAATGGTCTTCGCCCACTCCAGTGCGGCGTCGCGGGCCCCTCCGCGCGGAACAACACGCTGGAGCAGTCCGATGCGCTCGGCCTTGTCTGCAGGCATGTACTCCGAGGTCAACAGGGCCTCGAGGGCGTTGCCCAGGCCGACGATACGAACCAGTCGACTCGTGACGGTCGCGCCGTTGACCAGCCCCCTCCGCAGTCCGGAAGCGCCGATGATGGCGGAGTCACCGGCGACGCGGAGGTCGCAGCTCAATGCCAGGCCGATGCCGCCGCCGACGCAGTAGCCTTCGATCGCCGCGATGAAGGGCTTGGCGATCCGCCACGGCTTGGGAAGAACCGTGCGCTGCCCGGTGCCTTCCGTGCCGACCACCTTGCCGACATACTCCGGGATGTAGCCGCCGACGCAGAACGCCTCGTCCCCGACCCCACTGATGATGGCCACGCGGACATCCGAGCGTTTCTCCACCTCGGAATAGATCTCGTGCAGTTGACCTGCCATCTCGGAGCTGACCGCGTTGCGCTTCTCCGGATGGTTGATGGTGATGTGCCCGACGAAGTCACGTACTTCGAAGTCGACGCTACCCATGTGATTTCTACCTCTCACCTGCGTCCGCCGACGCATCTCGCCGGCTCCGGCTGACGTCGCTCTCGCAATCAGCCTCTATTGAGTATTTATTGTAATAGATTGGAAAGTCAAGGGGTCGGTTCATTGGTCCGCGGAGCAATGTGACAACTCGAGGATTGCGGTCGGCAATGCTGGCCGAGTCGATCCCGGCGCGCCGCGACGACGACCGTGGATGCGTACCTGGGGCAGGAGCGATCTGCCTCAAAGTCGTAGGGATGCTGACCCCTCCAGGGGTAAGACCCGAGGGGTCCGTGTCGACCTTCTCCGGTTGGGGCCCTCCGGGGGATTGACCCGGTCGGCCTTGAGGCGATACATTCATATTTATTATAGTAAATACCTGGCAGTGTCCCCGCTCTAGCGGTGGAACAGTCCAGCCGTGTCGAACGATCAGCGAGGCGAACGTGCACGAGCAGAACGATTCCGGGCGCGGGGTGCGCATCGGCAACTTCTCCGGCTTCTACGGCGACCGAAGTGACAGCATCAACGAGCTGCTCGACGCCGGCGTCGACTATCTGACCGGCGACTACCTCGCCGAGCTGACCATGCTCATCCTGCGGAAGAACCAGATGGCGGGCCGCCCCGCCTACGCTGCAGGATTTATCAGCCAGCTGCGGCCCGTACTGGGCCGTATCGCCGAACAGGGCGTCAAGGTGGTGTGTAATGCCGGAGGGCTCGATCCTCTCGGCTGTGCACAAGCAATCCGTGAGCTGTGTGCCGACCTCGGGGTCTCCCTGACAGTTGCGGCCATCAGCGGCGACGACTTACTGGATCAGTTGCCTCGCCTCATCGCCGAATCCAATGACCTCCTGGCAAACCTCGACACCTCTGCATCTTTCGAGGTTCCCGCCGACGAAGTCCTTGCTGCCAACGCATATCTGGGAGCATGGCCCATCGTGCGCGCGCTCGAACGCGGCGCCGACATCGTCATTTGCCCCCGCGTCACCGATGCCTCCCTGGTGATCGGACCGGCGGCGCATCACTTCGGCTGGTCTCCCGGCGACTACAACCGCCTCGCCGGAGCACTCTGGGCGGGCCACGCCATCGAGTGCGGTGGCCAGGTCACCGGCGGCAACTACTCGTTCTTTCACGAGGAGGGCCCGCTCGGGATCCCGCCCATGCCCGTGGCCGAAATCTTCGAAGACGGAACCTCGATCATCACCAAGTCCGTCGCAGAGACCGGACTCGTATCGACCGACACCCTCACCGCACAACTGCTCTACGAGGTGTCCGGACCGCTCTACTACAACCCGGACGTCATCGGCGACCTCCGGACGGTGCGTGTCACTCAAGTGGGTGACGACGCAGTCCGACTCTCGGGTGCCGTCGGATACGCACCGACCACAACGGCGAAGTTGTCCGTGTGCTTCGAAGGCGGCTACCGGAACTCGATCACGATCGGCCTCACCGGCGGTCACCTGGAGCAGAAGCTCGAATGGCTGCGCACCCAAGTAGATCAAGTACTCACGCACGCTGACGAGTTCGACGGCTATCGCTGGACCGTCGTGGGTCCGCGCGACCCCTCGAATGGCGGCATCGACGACGCCACCGCGCTGGCGATCATCACCGCGCGATCGAGCAAGGCGGAGGCGGTGGGCCGCCGCGCCTTCACCGGGGCCATCACCCAGCTCGGCGTCTCCAGCATCCCGGGCTGCTACTTCGTCGGCCCCCCGCAGGCCGAACGATCGGCCGCCGTCCAGTGGCCGGCACTTGTCGACAAAACCCGCATCACCGCCGTCGTACACCTCCCCGGACAGGACGACGAGGTCGTCGAGTGGCCGGAGGTCTCGATCGCACAGCCCGTCATACCCATCCACGTCCCTGAGCCGCCGCGCATTCACGACGCGACCGCCGCCACCATCGATGTTTGTCTCGGAGACCTGTTCGGGACTCGGTCCGGAGACAAGGCTGGGCTCGCGAACGTCGGAGTGTGGGCGCGAGACGACCAGGCGTACGCCTGGTTGCTCGGATACCTGACCGTCGAGCGGTTCCGCCTGCTCGTCCCGGACGCCGCCGGCCTGCGCATCGACCGCCACGCGATTCCGGGCGTGCACGGTATCAACTTCGTCATCCACGAATTCCTCGAGCAGGGGACGGCGTCCAGCACGCTCGTCGACTCGCAGGCCAAGGGACTGGGCGAGTATGTCGCCTCACGCAAGATCCAGGTCCCAGCCTTCCTGCTCGGTCGCTCCGCAGAGGAAGACCCGCGTGCCGTATCGGTCGGCACGCTCGACATCGGGCAGCGGTCCGCAATCACCGGTTGAGGCCTGCCGGTCCTCAACCCGATCCGTCAATCGTTCACCGGACGAACCTCACGAAGGAGTGTTGTCCATGCCCATCGGCACCTTTCCCCATCTCGAATCACACAAGGACATCCGCGAGGCCGTCCGCGCCCTGTGCTCGAAGTTTCCCGCCGAGTACTGGGAGCAGCACGACCGCGAGCACGAGTACGCGGCCGACTTCGTCAAGGCGTTCGCCGACAGCGGGTTCCTGGGCATCCTGATTCCAGAGCAGTACGGCGGCGGAGGCGGCACGATCGCCGAGTTCTGCGCCGCGCTCGAGGAGGTCGCGGCCAGCGGAGGCGCGCTCAACGCGTGCTCGAGCGTCCACACTCCGCTTCTCGCCGTTCCCTCGATCCTCGCATTCGGCACGGAGGAGCAGCGAAAGACACTGCTGCCGAAGGTCGCCTCCGGAGAACTGCTCATCACCTTCGGCGTCACCGAGCCCGACGCCGGCACCGACACGACCCAGATCGACCTCGCCGCCACCGAACGCGACGGCGGGTGGGTGCTCAACGGACAGAAGGTGTGGAACTCGGGCGCACCGTACGCCCAAAAGGTGCTCGTGCTGGCACGCACATCACCTGCCGGGACGGGCAAGCGACGCGGCGACGGTCTCACCCTCTTCCTCACCGACCTGCAGACCCCGACGATCGACATCCGGAAAATCCCGAAGATCGGCCGCAACGCCTTTGCCTCCGCCGAGCTGTTCTTCCGTGACCACGTGGTGCGGCCCGAAGACGTCGTGGGCGAGGTAGGACAGGGCTTCTACCACCTGCTGCACAGCCTCAACTCCGAACGTCTCTACCTGTCGTCGGTGGCGATGGGGATCGGCAGATGGTGCCTCGACGCGGCAACCCGCTACGCCTCCGAACGAGTCGTGTTCGACCGCGCGATCGGGAAGAACCAGGCCGTGCAACATCCCCTCGCGGCCGACTACCTCCAGCTTCTGGCGGCGAGCCTGGTACTCCAATCGGCGATCGAAGCGTGCGAAATCCAGGGCGCCGGCAACATCGGCACGCTGGCGAACTCGGCGAAGTACCTGACCACAGAGGCCGCGTGGAAGATCGCCGACGATGCCATGCAGACGTTCGGTGGCTATTCCTTCGCCCGTGAGTACCACATCGGACGGCACTGGACCGAGGTCCGGCTGCAGCGCATCGCGCCGGTCAACAACCAGATGGTGCTCAACTACATCGCCGAGCGGGTGCTCGGCCTGCCGAGGAGCTACTGATGGCGACCGCGACACATCCGCGGTCAGTCACCGCGACCGAAGCACTATCCGTCGTCGAGCCGGGCATGACCGTAGCCAGCGCCAGCCTCAGTGCCGAGCCGACGGCACTGTTGCACGCCCTGGCCGCACGCACAAAGGAACTCGCTGGCCCGATCACTCTCGTCAGCGGCATGTTCCTGGACGGCTACGCCGCGCTGTCCCCACACCTGGGCCACGACATCCACCTGCGTACCTGGTTCATGCCCCAGACCTTGCTCGGTGATGTCGGACTGGGCCCGCACGTCGACTTCCTGCCGTTGTCCTGGGTGCAGACCTACCGCTACGTCCTCGCGTCGACCCCAGACGTGTGTCTGATCCAAGTCTCACCGCCCGACGACAACGGGTTCCACAGCGTGGGCATCAGTGCCAGCGTGAACAAGGCACTCGCACAGCGCGCCCGCACGGTGATCGCTCAGGTCAACCCTCAGATGCCCTACACCTTCGGCGACACACTGATCCACGAGTCGGAGATCGACTACCTGGTCGAACACGACGCACCACTTGTCCCGTTTCCCCATCGACGCCCCGACGAGATCGACGACCTCATCGCCGGACACATCATCGACCTGATCCCGGACGGCGCCACCCTCCAGGGGGGAATCGGCAAGGTCCCCGAAGCCGTTCTCCGGCGCCTGACGTCCTCAGGTCACTCCGACCTGCTCATCACCTCCCAACTGACCGACGCCGGCCGGGACCTCATCGAGGCGGGTGCGTGCCGCACCGACGGTCCGGCAGCCATCGTCGGCGAGGTCGTGGGCAGCGCCGAACTCTACCGCTGGGTAAATCGGGAGGCACGAGTCGAGCTTCAACCGGCCCCGATCACCCACGGCTTGAAGGCCTTGTCCGAGCGGCGCCGGTTCGTGTCGGTGAACTCCACACTCGAGGTGGACCTATACGGCCAACTCAACTCGGAGGTGGTCTCCAAGGGTCAGGCCGGCGGTATCGGCGGAAGCGTCGATTTCATGATGGCAGCACAGCTCGACGATGCGCTGAGCATCATCGCACTGCCGTCGACGACAGCCCGAGGACGCTCACGCATCATCCCGGTGGTCGATCGCGGACTGGTAACCGCACCTCGCACGCTGACCCAGATCGTCGTGACCGAACAGGGGATCGCGGACCTGCGCGGGCTGACCGTGGGTCAACGAGCCGAGGCACTGCTCGAAGTGGCCCATCCCGACCACCGGGACGAACTCCGCTCCGCACTCGGCGCGTCCTGACCGTTTTCCTGGGAAGGCCCGACTACGAGGGCCTTCCCAGGACCCGCGCGTACGACTCGACGAGCTTTTCCAGCAGACCGGCGAGCGTCTGTGCCTCGTGCTCGTCCCAGCCGACCATGAGTTCCCTATGTACTTCGTCGCGGCGCCTGTTGAGGTCGGCGATGGTCTGGTGCCCTTTGTCGGTCAGCGTGAGCTCCAGCCGTCGCCGGTCGGCCGTCGAGGAGTGCTTGGCCAACAGGTCTGCTTCGATCGCCTGGTCCACCGCGCGGCTCGTATTCGAGTGTTCCATTCCCAGGCGTTCGGCGACCTCCCGGATCGAGGGAGCCTTGTCCCGGGACAGGTCGTCGACCGCTCGGAGTATCCGCATGATGGTGATCCGGCCGTCCAGGCCGGTACCGTGGGTCAGGAGCGCGCGGTGGCTCGCTAAGCGACGGATCGCCACGAGTTCAGCGAGAGCCTCATCCGCGCGTGCGAATCCTTCCGAGCGTTGCGTCATTCCGAGATTCCCGTCTTCGCGATCGTCGTTGGTTGCCGTGATCGAATCTGGCATAGACGGAAAGACCGGCTCAACGGGGGAGTGCACGGCGGTACCCTCATTCCGGTACGGCGGCAGTGACGTGTCGCTTTTGCATCTGCGTGACGACGAGTGCCAGAGCGGCCGCCGTCAGAACGAGTGCACACCCGCCTGCGAGCAACGAGATCCGCAGTGACCATTGCTCCGCCACGAAGCCAACTGTCACCGCCGCGAGTGGACGGACCCCGGCGAAGGCGAGGACCCACATCGCCATCACCCGTCCGAGCAGTGGGGGTGCACAGCGTTGTTGGACGGCGACGCTGAAGGCGGTGATGCCGACCATCATGCTGCACCCAGCCACGATCATGACCGCTAGTAGCACGCCCATCTGCTCACTCGCGCTCGCCGAGGCGATCATCGCCGCAAGGACGACCATCGCGATGAACCCCTCTGTGCGGGGCGCCAACCGGCCCTGCGCAACTCGATGGACCAGCACACCGAACAGGCCACCCACGCCGAAGGCCGCCACAATCAGACCGGCCGAGCCATGGTGATCGACCGAGTCCGCAATCGCGGGCGCCAACGTGATGGCCGGCTCCGCTCCGAACCCGATCGCTGCCACGGCGACGAGATAGGCCAGGATGACGCGATCGCGCACCACGTAGCGAACGGCGCTCCAGACGCGGACATCCTCGTTGGCGCCCCGCACCGGTCGCGAGGACCGCATCAGGAAGAACCCTGCGGTTGTCAGCGCGTAGACGAGACCGACAACGAACAGGCTCAGGACCGCATCCCACCACGCCAGCAGTAGGGCCCCGAGCGCGGGTCCTATCGTCCGAGCCAATGCAGTCGGGAGGAAGTTGAGAGACACCGCCGAGGACAGCTCACCCGGTCGGACGAGCCGAGCAATGATCGAGTGCATGGCCGGTGAGGACAGGGCGAGTCCGCTGCCGCAGACCAGCGCACATACGAGCAATGGCAAGATCGCGTCGGACCCCTCGGTATCGGTAAGCGACAGCCACAGTGCGAGGGTCAAGGACCCGATCCCGGACAGCGCTCCGCCCACGACTATCGGAAGTCGCTCACCGTACGCGTCCGACAAGCTCCCGCTTGCCAGAGTGAACAGGAGTTGGGGCGCCATTTGCGCCGCGCTGATGATGCCGGCCCAGGTGGTGGAACCGGTCGCGCCGTAGGCGACCGTCACGATGATGATCGTGAACGCCCACGTAGCGATGAGCGACCAGATCTTTCCCCAGAACAACGTCCCGAAGTCCCGATCGAGAAGCAGCTGAATCGATGACCGCTGGAGTTGAGTAGTGGACACCACCAAACTATATATCAATCATATATAGTTTGGCGTACTTTTTGTGTGAGGCCGGTGACATCGACGATCCTGCGATGTCTGAATGAGACCGTGGCACTGTCGCTTCGGTGAGGACGCGAAGCAACGTCCTCGCGTCCTCACCGATGAGCGGAGACACTGCCGAAGCCTTCCTGTCGAGAGTCTTCACCCCGCTACTGTGCAGAGGCGGCCTCGGGCGTCCGGAAGGAGCGGTGAAGCTGCAAGTGAACACCGCAACCCGATTCGTCTGGTCAGTTGAGTCGCTCGAGGACCATTGCCATACCCATGCCGCCGCCGACGCACATGGACTCGACCCCGTACTGCTTGTCGTGCCACTGCAGGGAGTTGATGAGGGTCGAGGTGATGCGAGCACCGGTCATGCCGAACGGGTGTCCGACCGCGATCGCACCGCCGTTGACGTTGAGCTTGTCGATCGGAATGCCCAGCCGCTGCGCGGATCCCCACGACTGCACTGCGAAGGCCTCGTTGATCTCGAACAGATCGATGTCCTCGAGTCTCATACCGGCACTCTGGAGTGCGGCGGGGATCGCATCGACGGGCCCGAGGCCCATGATCTCAGGTGACAGGCCGGTGACCGCGGTGGAAACGATCCGAGCCAGGGGGGTCAGGCCCAGCTCTCTCGCCTTGACATCACTCATGACGACAATCGCCGCAGCGCCGTCGTTGAGCGGGCATGCGTTCCCTGCGGTGACGGTGCCGTCCGGCCGGAAGACCGGCTCGAGCCGGCTGACGTCCTCCATAGTCACGCCCGGTCGGGGACTGTCGTCTTTTGCCACCACGGTGCCGTCTTCCAATGGGACGGGCGTGATGTCCTTGGCCCAGAAGCCGGAAGCGATCTGCTGCTCGGCAAGGTTCTGGCTGCGCACGGCGAACTCGTCCTGTTCGTGGCGGCTCATTCCGAGGACCTGCTGCACGTTCTCCGCGGTCTGTCCCATGTTGATGTAGACATCGGGGAGCTGACCATCTTTGCGTGGGTCGCCCCATGCCTCGGCACCGCTCTGACCTCTGGCCTCGGTCCGCAACGCGGCATCGGAGAACTTCGGATTCCGGATGTCCTGGCCCGGAATGTCGTCGGAGGTGCCTTTGAAGAATCGGCTGATCGTCTCGACTCCGGCCGAGATGTAGGCATCACCCTCCCCGGCCTTGATGGCATGGAACGCCATTCGCGTGGTCTGCAACGACGACGAGCAGTAGCGGGTGATCGTGGTGCCCGGGAGATGGTCGTAACCGAGCAGGACTGCGACGTTGCGACCCATGTTCCAGCCCTGTTCACCGCCTGGAAGTCCGCAGCCCAGGAGCAGGTCGGTGATGTCCTCGGGGTCCAGCTCTGGGACCTTGCCCAGGGCAGCTCGCACCATCTGCGCGGCCAGGTCGTCGGGTCGCACGTCCTTCAGCGAGCCTTTTCCGGCGCGGCCGATCGGAGACCGAGCGGTGGACACAATGACAGCTTCGGGCATCTGTTTTCTCCTTCATCGGGTTCGGCTGGGTTCGATGCTCGATCGAGCATCCAGCCCACTCGTCCACGCGGTGCGTCCACTACGAGCGGGTGCTCGGTCAGGTCGGATCGGATCTGGGGCGATGCACGAGCAGGGCTTGCACCCCGACCTCGAGGCCGCATGTCTGACAGTGACGAGGCCGGACAATTTATTGTAATAAATCATGGGGTTATCCGGTAGTGTCGCCTGAACGCTGCAAGGGAACGACTTCCGCCAGGGGAGGGTGTCAGGTCACCGGTAGCCCACGACATGCAGGAAGGAAGTCGGGACGCGATGACCGTGCCGCTCGACAGTGCAGCACGACAGAAAGGCTCAACCCGCATGACGAGCACCGCCGACACCAGCTCCACCGAACACGGCGCCGAGGTGTACCCACCGAGCCCCGAGTTCGTCGCCACCGCCAACGCCGGTCCCGAGTTGCAGGCCGCCGCAGACGCCGACCGGCTCGGGTTCTGGGCGACGCAGGCGCAGCGGCTGGACTGGGCCACCGA